>NZ_JAVRCA010000053.1:0-59206 GCF_034530995.1 Nostoc sp. DedQUE04
TTGAGGTACTCCAAAGTCGTGTTGAGGTACTCCAAAGTCGTGTTGAGGTACTCCAAAGTCGTTTTGAGGTACTTCCAAATAAAAAAACATACAATTTTTCTTGTGGGGTGGACATCTTGTCCGCCCCAAGCCTTGGGCGGGCGAGACGCCCACCCCACAAGATTGGATAATTTATTTCTTGGTAATCCCTAAAACAGGGTTTCAAAGCCTCTCCCCGAAGCGGAGAGAGGTTTGGAGAGGGGTAAAAACCATGCCACAAAACGATAAATCAAGACTTATGTATTTTTCTTTTTTCGTATGAAACCACTCTGCTTCCCTACCAAGGAAGGGGGAGAATTCAAAGCCTCTCTCCTGCAAGGAGAATTGGTATTAGTATGCTTCATCGACAAAATCCTTAGCGTTGGTCACGTCGAAGAGTCTGTCCTTGAGAATAATCCGAGGAGGAATTTTCTTGCCAGCAAAATACTCTTCCATTGTGGCGAAAACAAGCGGGCCAAAACGCGGGTTCGACTCGACACTAACACCAAGCTCACCACGAATTATCGCCTCAAGTGCAGTTTTTTGACCATCGATTGAACCGACCATTACATCCTTACCAGGCTTCATACCTGCGGATTTGAGAGCCTGGATGGCACCCAATGCCATTTCGTCGTTGTGAGCATACACTGCGGTAATGTCGGAACCTTTGGCCTGGATGATGTTTTCCATGACCCGCACTGCCGCAGCTCGCGAAAAATCCGCCGTCTGCGTGGCGATGATTTTCATGTTGGGATAACTAGCGATCGCATTACGAAACCCCTTAGCCCGATCGATTGCAACCGATGAACCCGCTGTTCCTGTGAGTTCCACGATGGATGCCTTACCGTTAGTCGTCTGGGCTAGCCATTCACCAACGCGGCGACCTTGGGCGATAAAATCCGACCCAAGAAAGCTGACGAAATGTTCGCCTGGTCTTCCTGCTGCTTCACGGTCGATCAGAAAAACCGGTATTTTTGCTGCTCTCGCTGCTTCGAGGGCGGGCGTAAGACCTTCATACTCGCGTGGAGCAAGAAATATCACATCAACTTGTCGTGCGATTAGATCCTCAATGTCGGCAAATTGCTTCGATGTCTGTCCCTGAGCATCTGTCATCAGAAAATCATAAGTTTTCTGACGCTTGGCGGCCTCCTCCTTAATGCTGTTGGTTTCGGCAATGCGCCACGGCCCAATGTTTTCCGTTTGCGAAAATCCGACAATTTTTTTTGTTTTTTCCCGTATACAGCCAGACAGCGAGAAAGCCGAAACAATAATCACAACGTAGGCGCTAAATACCAACAACTTTGGCATATAAGCTCCGATATCTACAGCTCAAAAGCCTAAACTTAGTATAGTACATGTGTATGATGCGTAAATCCTAATTATTTTCTTAAATACTAGATTTATGGATTCTTCTCAAATTGAAACAGGTGCGGCTCTTTCTATAGAAATTGCTCAGATTGCTTCACCATCCACAACACTCTCTCCTAGCTCAACACTCAGCCCTCGTATTCCTAAAGATGCTGTTCGCACCAGTTTGAGTGCTTCTACTATCGATGGTGTTTTCGCAGCACTTTTCTCTATTGGTACTGGCGCAATTTTGCTAGGTAATTTCTTGGTGGAGTTAGATGCCAGTCCAGTGGTATTTGGCATGGTGAGTTCTATCCCCATGTTGGTGAATCTTTTTCAGCCGATGGGTGCTTATTTGTCTGAACGCAGCACTAGCCGTTTTCAGTATTCGCTTCGCACTCATGGGATTGGTCGGCTACTATGGCTGATTTTAGTAATTGGCATTGTTAGCTTTAGTTGGGGAGGGCTTAATTCCAACCAATTAGTGATATTGTCGCTTTTGATTCTCGTATGCAGCAATTTTTTAGGAGGATTAGGAGCCGCATCTTGGTTGAGTTGGATGGCAATGTTAGTCCCACGGCAATTACGAGGTAGATATTTCGGGCTACGCAATAGCCTTGCTAACTTAACCGAGTTGGTCGGTTTGCCAATAGCTGGTCTTGCTGTATCACATTGGTACGGGGGAGCTATTCAAGGTTATGGGGTGGTTTTGTTCTTAGGCATTATCTTTGGAATTGTGAGCTTGGGGTGTCAGTATTTTCAGGTTGATATAAACCCTCAACTACAAAATACTTATTATGCTAACTCATCTCAAACCAGTGAGATTCAGTCGGACTTAGCACCAAATGAACCTGGTGAGATATCTGAACCAATCTCTCTGCCGCAAATGCCAACTCCTCAAAATCAGATAGATAGCAGCATTTGGAAAAACTCTAATTTTTTGGTGTTTCTACTTTATTTCGGCTCATGGACATTTGCTGTTAATCTAAGTGCCCCGTTTTTTAACCTCTACTTGCTAGACACACTGAACTTGGATGTGAGTTGGGTAACTTTCTACAACAGTCTGCGAGCAGGAGCACACATGCTAATGCTGATCGTCTGGGGTAGATTAGCAGATAAAATAGGCAATCGTCCGATTCTAATTTCTAATGGAATTCTCATTGCAGTCATACCTTGGCTGTGGCTGAAGATGGGTTCTAGTCCTCTCGATCTCTGGCTATGGTTGCCGCTATTACACATTTTTATTGGAGCTAATTGGGGAGGAGTTGACTTGTGTAACAACAATCTTCAGATAGAGATTGCACCAGTGAAAAATCAGTCTATATATTTTGCGATCGCAGCAGCTGTTGCTGGGGCAAGTGGTGCTTTAGGAGCAACTATCGGTGGCTTCATCGCTCAATTTGCTGGGTCTTTTGGCATAGCAGAAGTATTTATTGTATCTGGTGTATTACGATTAGCTTCACTTGTGCCACTCATTGTTAAAAAAGACTTAGGTAGTTAGGATGAAATCTCTTTGTTGCGGATATGAACACAAAAAGTTGTACTCAACTTGGAGATTTATCCGCCTATAGGAAGAACTGCTAACTTATATCTTTACTTTACAGTAAGAAAGATTTTTAACTTAGTGACCAAGTTAATGTCAGTAAAGCAGATTCTAGAAATCTGTTATTACATAAATCTGACTTTATTCGTTTTTTCGTAATGCTTAAGGTAGACAGATCAAAAATCACCACCCAACAAGTTGAAGCTTTCGAGCGAGACGGCGTTATCTGCGTCAAAAATGTTTTGGATGACATCTGGGTAGAACGGATGCGAACAGCCGTTGATAAGAATGTATTAATCCCCGGCCCTTTAGAAGTTAAGGGTATTCCCAGACCAGAAGGTCATGTGGAACATACCAGTAGCTTATGGCTCACCGATGCTGATTTCCGTGCTTTGGCTTTTGAATCTCCGCTAGCATCCCTCGCCGCTCAAGTCTTGAAATCAGAAAAACTGAACTTTTTGACCGACGGTTTCTTTGTTAAAAAGCCGAAAACAAACAGCCGTGTTGGGTGGCATAACGACCTACCTTACTGGCCTATACAAGGCTGGCAATGTTGTAAAATTTGGCTGGCTTTAGATAGTGCCAACCAAGAAAATGGTCGATTAGAGTATATCAAAGCCTCTCATCGATGGGGCAAAGAGTTACGTGAAGGATCAAACCCCTCCTGGTTTGTAGAGCCAGATCTGCAGGAAATTTTATCTTGGGATATGGAGCCTGGAGATTGCTTGGTTCATCATTTTCTGACAATTCATCATTCAGTAACCAACATATCTTCTACACAACGACGTGCAGTAGTTACCAATTGGACTGGCGATGATGTTACTTACTATCACCGCCCGAAAGCATGGCCTTTCAGACCTGTTGAAGAAATTGATTTACCAGAATTGAATTCATTCAAAACCAAAAAACCTGGTGAGCCGATAGACTGCGATATATTTCCTAGAGTTGAACTGCATCGCTAGTTGGAAATCGCTACTACTGTGTCAAGTTTAAATTGATCGAGAAGCAAGTTCGTAGTAAGTTCGCGCGATCTTCTCCCAAAGGGAGAGGCTTCTCTTTCAGAGACGCTAACCCAAAGCGTCTCCTAAACCAGGGAGTTTCCCTACGAGCGATTAACGAACTCGAAGGGTAATCCCTCTTTTGTCACTTTCGGCAGAGAATAATTTGTAACCCTTGCCCAGATAGGATTTTAATTGTAAGCTTGTTTGAAAATTTCTATTAGCTTGCGATCGCTAATCTTCCCACTAAATCTAGGTTTCATCATTTAGCTTCAATTTTTATTTCCCCAGAGTGACAAAAGAGGGATAAGGACTATAGTCCTTATTTTTTCAACACGAAAATGCTTACTACAAACCCTCAAAATATGTAATCGCTAGGATGTAATCTTATCAAGTTCATCAAGAATGTTACTATCTATATCAATGTCAAATTTCCGAGCAAAGTGAGCAGATGATGCAAGTAAATTTGGCAAGTCTTCCATAAGCAATGTCTTGGGATGACAACCTCCATCTGACCAATCAATGTAGCGTCGTCGGTCGTTTTGCAGCTTCAGATGAGATGCATTAGCAAGTACAGTTTGAAAATACGACTCATCTGTATACTTAAGCTTACTGTAGTACAAGGTTAAGGTATTTTTCTCACTGTGAAAATCGATAATGTATTTAGCAGCTTTACTATTAGCACAAAACCATTGACTTCCACTGAAACAAGCAAGTTGTTTTGAAAAAGGAAGGAATGGTTTTGTCAATAGTGGATGTTCAAAGCATATTTCTAGATTCAGATGTGCCAGATATGTTTTTGAGTAATTAAAAGAAAATGATTTTGTACAGTATCGTTGATAAGAATTTTTCAGCCACAACATATTCGGTTTTAGATCAGATTTATAAGTTTTATATGTGATTTGCTCGTATTGAATATAGGCATCATATTGACTTGAGGCTAGTTCGTCCAATATTTGCTTTGCAGTTTTAATGGGATAGTCTGCGCCACTGAGTAATACAAACCAATCCGGTGGATTTGGAACTTCATATATTAATTGAAGTGCTTGTATTGTGGCTTCTACTAAAGTAAAATCTGCCCACTTTGTTTGTAGATGAGGGCGTACTAATAAAACATTTTTTGACAGGGTATCTACAGATAAATCACATTTTGAAAAATCATGGTGACACACAATTAGAGGATAGTTAAACATACTATTTAACTTATTTATTAGTCTGTAAATTTGTAGAGGTTTTGTATGAGTTAGTAAAATAAAACCTATAGAATTGCTGGGAGAATTAGACATTTGCTTAAGTTGTGTATATTGAAAATATTTTAAAATATGTATGTTTCTGTGAATAATAGTTTCTCGGTTGAGTGAGGTATAAGCTAATCGTCATTTAAATTGCACCATTTTCATGGTAATAAAAGCTGCAAATCTTCCCCCTTGCTCCCTGCCCCCCTGCGATCTCAATGTGCTTTCTTATATGCTTAACAGCTTAGTAACCCCTCCCAACAAGCGAGGAGCTTGCTCTGATGTACCTCATGTGATTAGGAAATGCTATAAACATTTGTTAGTAGTTGAATAAGGGTTTAGTCTAGCTGCATTAAAATAGCGATAGGAGAGCGATCGCAGCATTAATCAGCGATCGCTCTCCAACCCACTACAAGCAGGAAAACCTATAGCAAGAAATCACGAGCAATTCTGCAACACTTTTTGATTACTGCCCAAGGTTTCATTGATAGCTGCGATCAATAACTCATCTAAAGGAATTCCGGCTGCTTTCGCCATAGAGGAAATCACACTTTTAGGGGCAAAAGAACAATACAACCCGGCTTCTAAGAACCAAGGTTCTCCCTCTGGGTCGATGCGGAAGTCAAATAAACTGTAGTGGCGACAACCCAAAGCCTGATGACACTTCTTAGCTACTTGTTGAACCTTTTGGGTAATTGGATCGTTAGGGTCTACAATCCAAGACTTTTTATTATCTTTAGCAGCAAAACCCAAGTTGCCATCGTCCGTTTGTTTGAGTTTTTCAGCATGGTTGCGGATGGGTTTGGAATGGGGGTCTAACAGATACTCTTCAAGGGGTAAATTTACTAGTTCCCCATCTCTGACAATAATGCCACATCTGACTTCTCGACCGAGTTCAATAAATTCTTCTACGATCACCTCATCTGAATATTCAAATGCTTTCTTCAGGGCAACATCATAGTCGGTAGCTTCTTTGACTAAATCCATCCCTAAAGAGTTATCGGAACTTACGGGTTTAACGATCGCTGGAGGTGTAATTGTCGGCGTGTCTCCTTGGCGAAGCAGTTCTCCACGAGGCACTTTTACCCCTGCGGCTTCAACAATTGCTTTAGTTCTGCCTTTGTGCGCCGTTATTGCCATGATATCTGGAGTATTGCCGATGTAAGGAATCTTCAGCAAGTCGAATAAAGCGCGGTATTCAGTCATTCCAGGGATACAAAACATTTGTGGTAACACGAGGTCAATGTTTTGTGCTGTTAGAAACTGTATAGCATCAGCCAGAGTCATCGGTTTGGTGTCAGCAATATCTTTAGAGCTGAGGGAAGGAGGAAATCGCCATTGGCGATCGGGTGTGATGTATGCAATTTGAAAATCATATTGCGATCGCTCTGCCATTGCTGCGAGACAGTCTTGGGCATAAAGGCGTGACAAATCACAGTAAAAATTATTGTATGCAGACCCAACTAAATGAAGGATACGAAGTACTGGCATGATTCATCTTCCTATGTATTGTTAGAATTTATATAGCGGTTCTTAGTTGAGTGGGCTATAAGAACCTACCCCCTCGCTACGGTTGTAGACACATCTTGGTAATGAAGCCCAAACCCTGGATTTACCCCCCTTAATCCCCCCTTGGAAAGGGGGGAAAAAAGAAATCTAGTTCCCTCCCCTTTCCAAGGGGAGGGTTAGGGTGGGGTAAAACCCTGGTTAATCAGCTATTTCAAACTTGTGTGTACACTGTAGGCAAGCGAGGAGGGGGCTATGATGTACTGAATTCTTCTTTAATTTACAAATTATTTAATCGCCACCTAATTCCACCAGTTTGCCAATGTTAAAATCTATTTTTACCCAGCCTTTGAGTTGTTGCAGATTCTTCAGTAAAAGTAAGGGAATCTGCCAATGATGCAAAGTCAAAAATGGTACAGGATCGTCAAGACTGTAAATAGCATCAGTGCCCCGCACTAAAGTATTAACCGATGTTTGCAGTTGTTTCCAGGAACGAATACCAGTTAGTCGCCAGATTTCGTGATATAAGAAGTAAGTCGGCTTGCTACTTGCTAAAGGTTCCAGAGGTGCAGCTAGGGGAGTTTTACCAAGATAGGCGTCTGCAACACCGGGGTGATTGTAGAACATTGTAATTGCCGAATGGGTACGAGGATTGCATTCAATGGCGTAAACTGTACCGTCTTCAGCTTGGATAAAGTCGAAAGAAACTTGCCCAGTCAGTGCCAAACTCTTGACAAAGTGTTGCACCCATTGACGAATTTGGGGATTTTCGACGTTTTCATAGTTGATTTGAAAAGCAGAAGAGTTTGAACAGCAATGCAATCTTAATTCCCCATCCCGCACTGTACTATGTGTGCATAGCTCAATACCCGGAATAAACTCTTGCATAATCCAAGGTTTTTCTGGACTGATGGGTAAACTGTTGACAAAGGCTGCTGTCTCTTCTGGGGTGTCGCAGGGAAGTTTGGTTAAATTTAAGCGGCGAACGGAGTCGTAATCAATACTTTTAAGAATATATTTGCGGGTTTCTTGACTAAAATCGAAATTGATAACTTGTTGAGGATCTGTAATTTTAAACGATTTGGGGACAGATAAACCAAGCGATCGCGCCCGATCGGTAAAGGCAAATTTATCATCCAACATTTTGGTTATATCTGGATCGAAGTGGAAAACTTCGCAGTATTCTGATAATACAGGTTTTGCTAAAGAGTCATAATAGCTAGCGACAGGACTGCATACAGGGACATAAACGTCAACCTTTTCTTGCTTGACGATTTCTACTAGCGCCTGGATATAGCCTTCTGGGTCTGATTGCGGAGCCGGAACTGTATAAAAACGACTTACCGCTTTTGAGAATCTATGACCAGACAACCAGTATTTGTGACCTTCAATCAAAATAACTCTATGTCCTGCGGCATGGAAAGAGCGGGCAAGTTGCAATGCTTTAGTCATCTTGGCTCCACTTACCAAGATAGTCTGAGGATGAGCAGCTACGATCGCTTTTTTCGTAAATGGCGATTGCACAATGCCCCACAGCAAAGATATCAATACTATCAACGCATTGAACGGCAAGGCTATTAGTAATAATGTCAGAGTACCAAGAGTTTTGAATAGAGCTATTACCTTTACCCTAACACCTGTTGATGATGTTGGAGATTCAGGCAGAGATAAAGAAATTGATTGTGCCATAAGTCTTTCCTTTGTGTTTATTGTAGAGACGTTGCATTGCAACGTCTCTACAAACTTTGTTACACCACGCGTCTAATTAGCGTTATACCATCTCGGATGGGTAATAGAACTTGTTCTACACGAGGATCGGCGGCGACAACGCGGTTGAACTGAGCGATCGCTTCACCGTTGGCGGTGCGTTGTTCGGGTGGTAGGTAAACTTGTCCCTGCAACAAAGTGTTATCCACACAGATTAAACCGTCGAGAGTCAGTAAGTTACTATCCAAAATGATCTGGAAGTAATCTACATACTCTTTTTTATCTGCATCAATGAAGATCAGATCGAATACTTCTTTTCTAGCAGCCAGCTTGTGGAGTGTCTCTAAGGCAGGTGCTACTTCCACAACGATTTTGTCGCCGTGGGGAGACTCACTAAAGCAAGCTTGAGCAAATTCAGCAACATAAGCATCTACTTCGCAACCGATAAGTTGCCCATCACTTGGTAATGCTTCTGCCATTGCTAAAGCTGAATACCCTGTGAACATTCCTACTTCTAGAATGCGCTTTGCTTTGGTGATATGAACAAACATTTTCAATGTCTGTCCTTCCAGATGTCCTGAGAGCATTTCTTGCTCTAGTTGACGCACTGTTTCACCATCACTGAAGCGTTTGCTCCAGTCTTCAATGCTTGTTTTTTGCGCTAATGCTGTTAATGCGCTCGATTCCGGGGTGGTGTAATCATCCAAGTAGGGATCTAAACCCGTCGCTAATTGAACTCCCTGCCGCAAAGAATCTAATATCTCTACAGGAATGTTCTTCTCTTCTGCTAATTTGAGGGTTTGCTGTAGCTGGGCTACTAAGATACTGTGTGGCGTTATCGGTCTAGCTGTTTCTCGCCCTAAAACACTCGTCATATCTTCACACCCCTACTAGCTTGCCTTTTTGACTTTCAATGTATGCGTCAACCCCTTCTCCGCCACGAGGGTATTTAGCACAAAGACGTTTGTGTTCAGCTAAGGCAGCATCAAGTTCTTCACGAGTCAGATCGTTGGCAAAGAAGCACTCACCAATCGGACGAGGCATGGCTGCGCGTTGTTTGCCATCTCGTGTCAAGCTTATAGACTGAGTTGCATACCAGAGCAAATCCCCATCTAAAAGAGGATGATCGAGTGATAAACCGATACGACTCATCAAGTCTAGGATGCGATCGCGCTCTTCTGTGGAGATATAGCCGCGTTGTGCTGCAATGGTTGCAGACAAAGCCATATCTATATTGACCGCATGACCATGATATAAAGGTATCTGAGGTGCTAATTCTAGGGTAGGACTCCAAGTGTGACCGTAAGCGATGACGCGATCGAGGTCTATTTCATGCAAGTTAGGAGTCTCTAACTCCAACATAGTTTTGATTGCTTCATAGTTGACTTTATGGGCAATCTCTTTAATTTCCGGTGTTGCATTCACATGTCCAAAGTGAGTGGAAAGCAGTTCTTCGCCATATTCGTATAGCAGTTCAAAGACTTCCAAGTTAGAAACTACCGCAATTTTCACCAACTCTGCCATCCCATTGCGAACTTGAGCAGTTGGCAAGGTTTTTAAGAATGAGAAATCCAGAATCACTTTCAAAGGTGCATGATATGCTCCCAAGCGATTTTTTTCTTTACGATGATTAACTGCTACCTTAATTGCTACACCTGCATCAATTAAACCAATCAACGTGGTAGGAATGCGGATATAGTTGCTCTTGCGACGGTAAGCAGCGCAAGCAAATCCAGCCACATCAGTAACTAGACCACCACCGACAACTAAAACTGGTTCTTTACGAACTAAGCCGAAGTTCGAAAAAGCGTCAACAATTTTTTCAAAGGTTGCCAGGGTTTTAGCCGGTTCTGTAATGATGATCGGAAATACTGTCAGTTCAATGTCATAGTGTCTAAAATATGACTTGATTTGATCGCCATAAAGTTCATGAACATTGGCATCAATTACAATCAGACAGCGACCAAATTTGGCGTAGCTATCTGCAATTTCTCGGTTTTCAATATCAAATGCACCGTTCACATAGACAAGACTAAAATCGATTTTTTCGTAACCTTGCACGTGAAACGCAGTTTCGGTAGCTTCAAATGATGCTTGTACCTTATTCATTGTGTTGCCCTTATTCCAATTAAAAAGTTGTGAGATTTCGGTAATAGTTGCGATTTACCCTAATGTATGCCAGCAAACAACTATGCTTTTTACCCTTTCAGATAAAAGACAGGAAAAAATTAGCTTTTAATAAAAAGCTAACGTTTATTACTGACTGGCAATGTTTTTAAACAACATCATTCATTTGAGTAAATTCTGTAGATGGGTTAACCTTTAATTCGGCATAACCTCAAACAAGTCAACTAGCCCTACTAGCAGTATATTCGCACAATACTTGCCTGCTTCTGCTGTGGATTGTTGACTTGAAATTTGGGAAATTCATCTGAATTCAGATTTATTCCACTACATGTAAATATAGTGGCTTTCCAACTGTACCATTCCGCAAAAATTCTAGTCTAGACAACTGATTGTATCGTCGATCTCCAAGCTTCAATTTGAGATTAGAACCCTGATTAATCGTTAGTTCGCTATTTATTAGCATTAGTCTCAAACCTTATATTACTAAACTCGCTACATTCTATTTGCTTCATAATAACAGTGGACTTTTAGTAAGTTTACCTGAATTTTTATTAACTCCACTATATTTGTCTCTAACAACCTTCCGATCGCTAGACTTTGCAAAACTCATATCTTAGTAAACTACTCATATTGTTCATCATTGTCTATCTCTAGGCTGACATTTGATATGACAGAAATGATTAATCCTCATCTCGCTGTTTTTTTGCAAGTCTCAAACCATAAAATGGCTAAAAACAAAGATGACTTACTGCATTCTATTCAAAATGTCAGCACAATACCTCTTTGATGGGTAAAATTAATACTCAATAATCAGCATACTTTCCTTAGCAACTCCCGAAAATTCTGAATTTAAATGTATCTGAGTTCCTTGTAACAAAAGCTTAACTTTTTTAAGGAATACTTGTGTGTATTAAAGGTTTCTAAGTTTGCTGAAATTGCCTTCTTAGCCCTAAATTAAGCCTTTTCAGCTTAAACCAACAATTAATTTACTAATTGGTAACTGAAAAGTACAACACAAATCATTACATTACATTAATACAAATCATAACATCTGTAAATATATTTAAGTCAATCCACCATGCGAAGTGTACTGGATAACCAAATGTCTACAAAAAATATGTCTCAAGATAGATACTTTATACAAGAATATATTATCAAAATCTATATCTAATATCGTGTCCGACTAAAGACTTATCATTTAGATCGCAGTTCTTGCTGGGGGAAAGAGGCTTTTGGAATTTTTGCACAGATGCGGTAATCATAAGTAATTAACCGGACTTGATATAATAGACATCTGGTGAATTTACAGCTATTTTCAGGTAAATAGACCACGCGGTAGGGGCGCAAGTCCTTGCACCCTTACAACAGGTGTGGTTCAAATACATAAAAACTGCTGTAATTATGGGTGATGTTGCTCGAAATCCGTCGCTTTTGGCGGTTATAGATGCACGTACATACAATAAACTTCTTGGCATTGTCGGGAAAAGGGGCGGGGGAAAGGGGGAAAGATTTGTTATTTTCACTTTCCCCAATAAAGATGAGTCATTTTTCCCGCAAGAGTGCAAAAAGAACTTTTGCTCATAGGTCTAATGTTTCACTTTTGCAGGCAGATTCACGGGTAAAAGCTCGCGATTTACCGAATGAACTCAACAGTACACTAATTCACATAGATAGTAAAATATTGCCACGATATGCGATCGCAAGTGGCGTAGTCTAAGACATTGTGGAACACAGGCTGTTTTTATATCATATCTGCGTTCAAAAATGACAATGTTACTGTTGTCTTAGATCGCTGTCAAAAGAGGGAATGAGTGAGTGCGATCGCTTAGTTACTTTACAATAAAAAGTTAAGTATTTATAAATATTGGGATTGAGTTCATAATTAAAGGGCAACCTATACATAAATAACTCTTAACCCAAGCGTATTGAGTTATGGATTCTAAAGAGTTGCTCAAGGGTTATGCTTGAGTATTTCTCGCAGAAAAAATCTATTTAAATTGCTTTTTATAAAATCTTAAGATTTATTAACTTAGGTTAAAAAATCTTGGTATTAACTTCAGAATGTTAAGAGCGATCGCTTTGTAAAGGTTAGTTGATATTAGTTGTCAAATTGCTTGTGAAGTTAGAAACTAAAGAAATACAACACACGCAATTATTTTATGACTGCTATTTCTAACATTGAATTCAAACGACCAATTTGGCAAACCGCGATCGTATTGACCTTGGGCTTTTGGCTCAGTGCTAGTCTAGTTTTGGACTGGGTAATTATGCCTAGCCTTTATCTTTCTGGGATGATGAGTCAAGCTGGTTTTACGACAGCAGGCTATGCGATTTTTTGGAACTTCAATCGGATGGAATTATTATCAGCTGCTGTAGTGCTGACTGGGGCACTAGCTTTGAGCAAAACCCGATATCACTGGAGTATTGGCAGTATTGTTTTATCTGTGCTGCTGTTGACTATCGCTGTGCTTGACACCTATTTCTTAACTCCGCAGATGTGCGCGATAGGAGTTCAACTCAACCTATTTGAAGCTGCTGCTGCTATTCCATCGACAATGAATTTACTACACGGTAGTTATTGGCTGCTAGAAGTAGTGAAGTTGATAGCTGGTGGTACACTTTTAAGCTGGTGCTGGCGGGAGCAATTTTAAGTAGATGGAGAAAGTATAACGGTGAGAATGTCCACTTATAAATCTCACGCTAAAGACGCAAAGAATTCCTTTGCGTCTTTTCGCTACATATATCTTATGGATTGATGAATGTGATGTTTACGACAGGCTATGCCTAAGCGTACAATTTTGTATTTATATTTGTGATTTTTCAAACTTAGGATTTTTCGGGTAAATTGCTGCTATAGCAATCTGATTTGATTTCTGAATTAATCGTAGGGACTAGGGACTGGGGACTGGGAAGAAGGAATAAAGCTGTACTGAGTTTTTTTCAAAAATCAAATATGAGTCCTATATAAAATAATTCAGTTTTTTATAAGTGTGATTCGATAAGCAAAGATATAATTATCTTTTACTATACATTTTCAGCTTTCCCGGACATTTTAACAAATAAATATTTATAACAATTTTCTGGAAAATGATATCAATTAGTTTTCATGTTTACTTTACTGATTATCATGAAGTTTATATATTTCTGCTAATTTTTTTTGGAAATTATAGTAATCTAAGTTTTAGTGAGTATGTTACTTGTTATCTACCATCTAGCTGAAAACAGCTATTTTGCAAGGTATCTACTACTAATCAAGAATTTCCCTGTAAGTTCTTGAATTTATCACTCCAATTTGTGCAGGGTGACTATTTAGGTTCACACAACATTAAAACCCGTTTCCAGTACTTATGAAGAGATTCCCTTCTGCTGATTTAGTCGCCTGCGCATCTCACCACACACCATCATGGCGGCAATTATCAGCATCATTCTTGGGCGGAGGTTTACCATTATTGTTGTGCAAGCGATAATTTTGCCAAATCCCAAGACTAATTGCTCTACAATCACAAACTTAAGTAAGATATTGAGCTTTTGGAATGCTTAGTTTTGAATAATACTTTTTTGATTGTGAAGTTGCCCTCAAGAATAAACTTCTTGAAAAAGTACCCAACGACTTTCGTCACGGATATAAAAACATACTTCGTCAGCGCGGAATTAATGCTTATAAGTCTTGATAGAGAAACATTTACCTTTACATCACAGTAAATTTTAGTCGCTCCAGACTTTAGGATTAGGGACAAAACACTTTTGCAAGAGAATTCAAGTATCTATAATTTTAGGCTACAAAATACGGATAACAATGATACTTTTGTGACTGATGGGCGAGAGCCAATGGTCTTTGTGTGGCACTTGAGTTACTGTTAGATTGGCTAGATTAGCTAAAGATACAGAAAACCAATCTAATTTTTGAAATACTATATCCTGGCAACTAGTCGGGCAATTTTGCTATTGGTCAGTAGCATTAATTGGTTTAGTTGTAAGTTGTGGATTATAGCTTAACAGAGATTGGTGAATTAAGAGTTGGGGGGTGTGGAATCTCTGTACTAACTCAAATATGACCGCTATATTTATCTGAATAGTGCTTTCAACAAAGTCACGCTGAATTCCGAAAAGGTAATTCACTAATTTTGCCTGCAAATGTTAATTTTATTTCAGAGCGATCGCAATGAAGACACTTCCGATTAGTAGATACAGATTTTTCCAAAAGCTCCAGCCCCTAACTTTGTTGAAAAAAATCACTGGTAAGTCGGTTACTGGTTGTTTACAGGTGTTTAGCACATCAGGCTCTTGGTCAATATATGTAGATGAGGGGAAACTAATTTATGCCAGCTACTCAGAGAAAATGTTTGAGCCGCTTTACAGAAATTTGCAACGTTTGAGTCAGCAAATTTCTACTCTCCCTGACGGAATCAAAGATCAGTTGCGGGCGATATTTGAAACTGGTATTGAAAATCAGGCAATACCGAACCCAGATTATCTGGCTATTTGTTGGTTAGTCAATCAGAAATATATCAGTTCTTCTCAAGCAGCAATGCTGATAGAGCAATTAGCGCTAGAAGTTCTAGAGTCATTTCTGAATTTAGAGGAGGGAAGTTATGAATTTATTCCTGAGAGTTTTCTGGATGATATGCCAAAGTTTTGTCATCTAAATGTTCGTTTATTAGTTGAACGATGTTTAACGCCCCAAAATGTTCGCGTTAGCGTCTCTGAAAGAGAAGCGGTTTATCGTCAAACATCATCAAGTTATCAATCACATACCTCACAATTTTTCCAAATAAATGAACTACAATCTAAAGCCAAAACTACGCCAAAATTGCCTAAAATACACAGCTTTAAACCAGCAGCCTACTCGATTAATACTAATGAATACAGAGGTCAGCAAATCATCCAACCGCCTGCTGACAGAAAAATTTACACAATCTTGTGTATTGATGACAGTCCTACGGTATTGAATGCTATTAAAAGTTATTTAGATGAGCAAACCTTTTCTGTTATCGGAGTCACTGATTCTTTAAAGGCTCTAATGCAGATTATCCGGATAAAACCAGACATAATTTTGTTGGATATATCCATGCCTAATCTCGATGGATATGAACTCTGCTCTTTGCTGCGTAAACACTCATATTTTAAAAATACACCTGTGATTATGGTGTCAGAAAAAGTAGGATTTCTAGATAGAGCTAAAGCTAAAATGGTGAGAGCATCAGGCTATTTAACTAAGCCTTTTAAACAAGGAGATTTACTAAAAGTTATTTTTCAACATATTGTTTAATTTACTAATATAGCAACTCACTCCATTTAAACATGCCTATTATTTTAGATATTTAAGACAAATAATCAGTTAATCTATATCTTCTTTAAAATTGGTATTAGTTACAAGCCCTAATCGAAAAGTCGGTGGAGTTATTTTTCCTGAAATGTCCAGACTCCTTCATCCCAATCTGATTCTGTTGGGGGTGATTGTAACCAATGCTGACAACGTAACAGATGCAACATAGCAGCTTTGTCCTGGCTGTCTGCTGCCAAAACTAGGGCAAATTCAGCTCTAGCACGGTTAAAATCGCGTTTGAGGTAATATTCGCGTCCTTTGTGATAATGCTCAATCACTTGCAATTTTTCGCTTTCAATTGGATTGGAACGCAAACCCAGTAATTCGTATATGGCTACTGGTTCGTTTCTACCCTTAACACGAATGTAATCTAATTCCCTAGCCCAAATATTATCTTGGCAAGGTTTAAAAGTGTTATGGCTAATAATAATATCGCAACCATACTGTTTACTAACACTTTCTAATCGGGAGCCAAGATTAACGCCATCACCAATGGCGGTAAATTCCATCCGTTTACTAGAGCCAATATTCCCACTAATCACGGTATCTGAGTTGATGCCAATACCGATTTTAATTCTAGGCTTATTATCTATATGGCGACGTTGATTAAATTCGTGTAGGCGATCGCGCATTTCTAAGGATGTTTGTACTGCCATCCAAGCGTGTTCTTCTAATGGTAGAGGAGAACCAAATACAGCCATGATGGCATCGCCGATATATTTGTCAAGAGTGCCTTTATGTTTAAAAACTGCCTCCACCATTGATTCAAAATATTCATTGAGCATACTCACCACTTCTTCTGCTTCCAAGTTTTCTGTTAATGTGGTGTAGCCGCGAATATCGGAAAATAAAATCGAAACTTCTTTGCGATCGCCTCCGAGTTTAGCGTCATCTAATTTCAGCAATTCTTCGGCTAATTCCTGGGTCATGTAGCGGTACATTGTACTCTTGAGCCGCTTTTCATCACTGATGTCTTCCATCACTACCAGCGCTCCCCGGACTTGCTCTTGGTCGCTAGCATCGGCTATTGTGTTAATCGATAAATTGATACTATGTTGTTCTGTACCAGTGCCGATCAGTGTGCGATCGGGGTAATATTG
The DNA here is from genome assembly GCF_034530995.1 of Nostoc sp. DedQUE04. Classification (NCBI taxonomy): domain Bacteria; kingdom Bacillati; phylum Cyanobacteriota; class Cyanophyceae; order Nostocales; family Nostocaceae; genus Nostoc; species Nostoc sp. DedQUE04. The sequence continues at coordinate 16,908 of NZ_JAVRCA010000053.1, forward strand.
CTGACGACCTTTTAAGTCAACTGCATGTAAAGCATCCTGATACCACTTGCTAAAGTCGCCTTCTTTGATGCCGATCGCGTCAGTAACTAATTTACCTTCTAAACGGTCATCTACTCCCAGCCCTAGCAAACGTTGGGCGCTTTCATTGGCGGCGATAATTAACCCAGTTTTATCAGTGGACACCACGCCATTGGAAAGACTACGCAGAATATCCCGTTGCATTTGTTCTTGTTGCTTGACTGTGGCAAACAACTGAGCATTTTGCAGCGCGACTCCCGCTTGAATATTAAAAGCTTCCATGAACTCTTCATCGTTGCGGTCAAAGCTAGCTTGGAAGCAGTCGGGAGCTTTGGGCCAATCAGCTGGATTATAAGGGGGAAAATCCCCGGATTTCTTTTTATTTACGAGTTGGGTAACACCAATCAGTTGTTGATCGGCATTAAATACTGGCATACAAAGCAAGCTACAGGTGCGATAGCCATTTTGCTGGTCTAGTTTTTGGGCTGTCTCTGAGTCAGGATCGTAGTACAAATCAAAGCCAATATTTAACTTTTTGCCAGAAGCCGCGACTATCCCAGCAAAACCTTTACCTACGGGGACTCGTAACTCTTTGGTTGAACCATCATCCTGAGTGATTTTCGTCCACAATTCATCACGATCGCGGTCTATTAACCATAGTGTACTGCGATCGGCATTCATCAGTTCCTTGGCTTCATCCATCACCCGCTTCAGGGTGTCTTCTAAGTCAAGACTGCTTTGAGAGAGGGACTTGATTGCCTTCATTAGCGCCGCTACTGCTCTTTGTTTTTGAGTAGCTACATAAAAAGAGCGCGAGGACTCTAAAATCAGACAAATCGAAGGGGCAAATTCTTGAAATAATTGTTCGTCAGCACGGGTAAAACCTCTGGTATCAATGCGCTCTGCAAGTGGAGCATCATAATGATTCTTAGATTTTAATTTATTCAGTAATTGCACTACTGCAACTAATTGCCCATGTTCATTTAAGAGTGGCAAAGCTAGCATGGTGTAGGTGCGATAGCCAGTTCTCTTTTCTTGTTCTTGGGCAAAATGCGATCGCGGATCGTTATAAAAATCAAAGGGAATATTGATAACTTCTTTAAAAGTGGCGACTTCACCACCAATGCCTTTATTTGCGGGGATGCGAATTTCTAAAGAGCGACCGCCCTCGCCCTCAGCTAAAATTGACCAAAGTTCTTGTTTTTCTTCATCCAATAAAAATATTGTCGTTCGGTCTGCCCCCAGTAATTCCCCGGTTTTCAAGGTAATCGAATGCAACATTTCTTGCAAAATGGTTTCAAACCCATGCGAATCCAGCATTGATAGGGTTTGATGGACAATCTGTAATTTTTGCTCGACATCCTTAACGACCTGTTTAAAAGTATCTTGAGTCAGGGGAGCAAGAAACGTAGAAAAAGTTCCTTGTCTTGTGGCAAGAGCACCCACAGGAGCAGAATTTGCTGTTAATTCGAGGTTTTCTTGGTTGTTACCACCAATAATTAAATCGGTGGTTTCCCCATAACTTCCTTGATACGCTGGCATAACTGGTATTTTATCTAACAGAATGAGGTTTTAGATTTAACAATGAGATTAAATTTATGTAAGTGGTGTTAAAAGCAACAATTGCTTGACATTATCCATAGTTTAATCGCTTGTTTAGCCAGCGTCATCCTGTGAATAAACGCTCAAGTTGATTACCAACAAGCATGGCTTGACCAAAACCCCTTCCCACTGCGATCAATAGGGGGTTAGACCCCTCACATAAACGAGAAAACAATGTTTTCCGCAGGCCAAAGATTGTTAGTGTTGCCTCGTAATATTTTCCAGAAACAGACTAATGAGCATTGCTGTATCCGTAAGATATAGTCGATTTATCTAAAAATAGCTGGATTGTGTAAGTGATTACACGTAAATATTTCTTGCTCAACTGCGATCGCTTCCTGTCGCAGATATGTTAGCTGGAAAAAGAAGTGTTGAGTAAAAAATACTGAACCCGCAGATCCCCGACAACTTTTACGAAGTCGGGGATCTTGTCGATCGCGAATGATTTAGGATTGCTATAGATATTAATTTTTATACAGATAAAGTTAATTAAAAATATTAAGCACAATAGCATTTCAGCCAAACATAAATATAAAATCAGATTCAATCTTTGGGCTTTACCAGGATAGAACATTTTCCCTATTGTTATCAATCCACAGGATTATTTTAATGAAAAAATTAAAGACTCAAGTATTTTTAAGCTTGACAGGTGCATTTTTGGCAGTCGGATCTTCCAGTTTGCTAGCTAGAGAAATTCCCATACAGAGTACATCAAAGCTCAGAAAGTATTTGTTAGCGCAATTAGAAACTAATCCAAATGTAAATGAGTATTTGGAGAAAAATAAACCAGAAAGTTATAACGCGCTGAAAAGGCAGTTAGATGCAGCGATTGAGGATGCAAAAAGACCGAGTGAAGATAAAGTCATAAAAAATCTTTGGTCATTGTCAAAAACTAATCCTCAAATAAAGTGGAGAGAAAATAATGGCAAAATTGAATATTTGATGGCGAGTTGGAAATATGTCAAAAACCCAACCGAGGATTGGAAAGTAGGTACAAAAAAAAGTATAGAAGCACGGACTTGGTTAACAGCCGTTCCTCAAGTTAAGGAATTTTGTCAAAATTGTAAGGGGATCGGTATAAATATTCCCGGTAATATTATGCTTTCTCTAAGGTTACAGCAGTATTTAGGCTTAATTTTAAATAGAAATTCCAATAAAACGCATTTTGTCGAAATGTGGGTGAAAGCTGAAGATTTAAGTAGACCATGTGTCGATCCAGAAATTAATGATTCTAGTTGTAATGTTTTTAAAATCCCGATTTCTGCTAGTTATCCGATTTTGCAAGAGATATACACAACTTCTTATGCAGTCGCTAGCCAAGAACATTATCCTTGGACGGGTTTAGGTTACACCTATGATTGGGGAAATCCGAAAAAACCTCGTGAAGGAGCTAGTGAATTTCTGATCGACGGAACTAAAGAAAAACCGATAGAAGTAGAAGTTGTTTCAGTCACAGCGACGAAAGAATATTGTAATAATCAATATTTAACGCTAAAAAATTAGAAATGAGCGCTCATGAAACACCTTGAAGGTAAAGTGGCTTTGGTAACAGGTGCGACGCGGGGAATTGGTAGAGGAATTGCCATTGGTCTTGGTGAAGCAGGTGCAACTGTATACGTCACGGGTCGCAGCCTCAACAACTCTTCCAGTGATGGGGTTTCAGGAAGTCTTAGTGAAACGAAATCAGCCATTGAGGAAGTCGGTGGTGTATGCATTCCCGTCCAAGTAGACCACAGCGAGGATGAGCAGGTGCGTTTGCTTTTCGATCGCATTCAAGACGAGCAAAATGGCCAACTAGACCTACTAGTAAATAATGCTTACTCAGGAGTTCAGGCATTAAAAGACGCTCAGGGACAACCCTTTTGGGATTCTGAACCTAGTCTTTGGGATGCTAGCAACAACGTTGGCCTTCGGAGCCACTATGTTGCAAGTGTTTTTGCGGCTCGGATGATGACTAAGCGTAACTCTGGACTCATTTGCACTATTTCTTCGTGGGGTAGTATGTTTTATCTCTTTAATACAGTTTATGGTGTTGGCAAAGCAGCTTGCGATCGCCTAGCTGCTAATATGGCTGTTGAGTTAGAACCCCATAACGTCACTTCTGTTTCTATTTGGCCGGGTATTGTTGGTACTGAGCTTTTTTCTAGTTTTGCTTCCCAAATGAATCAAACAAATGCTACTGACCTGAAAACCTCATTTTTAAGCGATCGCTACAACTGGGAAACTCCCTTATTTACTGGACGAGCGATCGCTGCACTTGCTGGTGAGCCAAATGTTATCCGCCGTACAGGACGCGTGCAGATTGTTGCCGAACTGGCTAAGAAATATAATCTTGTAGATGAAAATGGGCATCAGCCCGCATCATTACGCTCTCTGCGTTTTGTACTGCCTGTTGCATTGCCTGTACTGAGAAAGTACTTATGGCTCATACCCGATATTAAAGTGCCGTGGTCGCTACTATTATTGAATGCCCTCGGTTCGCCTAAAATTTAAGGGGCATTGGGCATGGAGCCAGAAGAGATGCGTCTTAAATAATGCAACAATAAGTCTTTGATACTCGTGCATGAGTATTTGAACTGGATGAATCCACCTTTTTACTCCGTTAACGAGTGTTTGAACTGGATGAATCCACCTTTTATCTCCATCAACGAGTATTTGAACTGGATGAATCCACCTTTTATCTCCATCAACGAGTATTTGAACTGGATAAATCCACCTTTTATCTCCATCAACGAGTATTTGAACTGGATGAATCCACCTTTTATCTCCATCAACGAGTATTTGAACTGGATGAATCCACCTTTGATACTCGTGAATCAAAATACCTGCAAAAACCTTGATGTATCCTTTCTGCTCACCTACTGTCTGCCCCTTTTAAGATAAGCAAATTTTGCCACCCCTTCAGCAAACAAGCTGTTTGAGATTGTAAAACTTTGTATTCTGAATTAATAGGTCTTAATAGTTCTTTTAAAACTGGTGCAAGAAGATTTTCGGTTAATTGTTGATTTAGTTTTAGTTCTAGGCGTTGCAGCCTGTGGCGGACTATTAGCGGCACTTTTACGACAACCCGTGCTGCTGGGGTATCTCATTGGGGGGATAGTCATTGGGCCAACGGGACTGGGATTGATTAAAGAACTGATTCAAGTCGAGACTCTGGCACAGTTCGGGGTCGCCTTTTTGTTATTCGCCTTGGGTGTGGAATTTTCCTTTGCGGAACTCAAGAAGGTAAAAGCGATCGCTCTTGGTGGAGGTGGACTCCAGATTGCTTTGACGATTTTGGTGACAGTTTTAGTCTGCGGGTTAAGTGGAGCCTGGGGAGCCTTACCTGCGAAGGGGATGTTTTTGGGGTGTATTCTGTCCCTGTCTTCCACAGCGGTTGTCCTTAAGTGCTTGATGGAGCGTAACGAAACAGAAACGCCCCACGGGCAAGTGATGCTGGGAATTTTAGTTGTTCAGGACTTAGCACTAGGACTGATGTTAGCAGTCTTACCAGCCCTCAACCAACCAGCAGAAACTATTGGCATTGCTGTCCTAACAGCGTTAGGTTCGATTGCTTTATTTGCTGCTGGGGCTGTAGCTGTGGGGATTTGGCTGATACCGCCTTTGTTGCAACTGCTAGCCCGTACCGAAAGTAAAGAACTATTTTTATTAGGGGTTGTAGCCCTGTGTTTGGGTATTGCCCTGTTGACAGAGCATTTGGGACTATCCATTGAAATGGGGGCATTTGTCGCGGGTTTGATGATTTCTGAGGTAGAGTACGCCGACCAAACCCTGACTTATGTCGAACCACTGCGAGATATCTTTGCCAGTTTGTTTTTTGCCGCCATTGGGATGTTAATTGACCCAGTGTTTTTGTGGAACAACCTGGAATTAATTTTGGTATTAGTGGCAATAGTTTTCGTCGGTAAATTTTTGATTATCACGCCCTTAGTGAAACTGTTCCGCTATCCTTTGAAAACAGCCATAATCGCCGGTTTGGGATTGGCGCAAATTGGGGAATTTTCTTTTGTTCTCGCCAGTGAAGGGCAGTCTTTGGGGCTGGTGTCTCGACAAATATACTTATTAATTTTGGGAACCACCGCAGTCACTCTGATGCTAACTCCTTTTGTACTGCGGCTAGTGCCATTTTTATTTAACTTTGCCGAATCAATGCCTTGGTTAAAACCGTACTTAGAAGAAGATGAGGTGCAGGATGTGTCGGAAGATTTGCCTCTCAAAGACCATGTAGTAGTTTGTGGCTATGGGCGAGTCGGCAAGAATTTGGTGAAGTTGTTGCAGCAACACGACCTACCTGTGCTAGTAATCGACCAATCAGAGAGGAGAATTCAGCAGTTGCGCGAGGCTGGGGTGTCTTATGTCTATGGTAATTGCGTTAGTTTACACGTTTTGGAAACTGCCGGGGTGAATCATGCCAAAGGAATGGCGATCGCACTCCCAGATCCCATAAGTACTCGTCTTTGCTTGAAACGCGCTTTAGAATTGCGCCCAGAATTAGATTTGGTTGTCCGTGCTACCCAGGATAAAAATATTGAGGTGCTGTATCAATTGGGAGCCAGGGAAGTTGTACAACCAGAGTTTGAAGCTAGCTTAGAAATGGCAACCTATTTATTGACTGGCTTAGGCTTGTTGTCGCCGCCTGTAGTCCAACGAGAAATGCAGCAAATCCGCAACGATCATTATTTAGATTTGCGCCCAGAGCGCTCTGCAACTGAAGTTGCTCGTGATTTGCGCCAAGCCACCCGCGATTTAAATCAGCGCTGGTATCCTCTGCCATCGAATTCGCCCTTAATTGGCATGAGCATAGAAGAAGCAGATATGCGCTATTTAACAGGAGTGAGTTTGATGGCGATTCGCCGCGCTAACGGCGAAGAAATCGATTATCCCAAAAATCAAACCAAATTGGCAGAAGGCGATCGCTTGCTGGTAGTGGGAGCAGATGAAGAACTGGCAGCTTTGGCAGAATTCGCTAAGGGACAAGTGGCTGTTCCCGGAGAAAATAGTGCTTGTCAGTGGGTTACAGTCAATGCAGACGCGCCAACACTAGGTAAAACCCTTGCAGATTTAGATATCGGCAAGCAATATGGAGTCCAAGTACAGGCGATCCGGCGAGATGGTAAGTTTATCCGCTATCCTGATGGCGGCATGGATTTGCAAGTCGGCGACCAAGTATTGTTATGTGGTGGTTTGACAGGTTTGAGTCAACTACAACAGTTATTTGCGATCGCAAATTCAGTACCCCTGTCTATCCCAGTGGTGAAAGCTGGTGAAGCAGAAGCGCTCAAAGACTTTTTACCTGCCGATAGAGTGACTGATTGAACTTTAAGACTCCGCAAATTTAAAATTCGGCTTGCCCCACACCCTCGTGGTTCGGGTCAATCCAAAATCCAAAATCCAAAATCCAAAATTGATTGACTGCTCTAAATTTACGTGAGTTCGATGAACCTCTCCCTCCCACAGGGAAAGGGAGCAACGATAAATTAGGGTTTTAGCTCTTTTCTGGGTGTCCAAGAGGAGTTGGGGGAGAGGTCAAAAAAGGGCTTGTCGAACTCACGTTAAATTTTGATTCTCTTTTGCAGAAAAGTATTTAATGGGGTCATCTGCTTGATTTTTGCCAATCGCAGAAGTTTTTGGTCTATTGAATTTGATTACCTTGTTTGAGAAGGAACTTCCAAGAAATAAATTATTCAAATAAACGAACCACTCCAGACACAGAGAACACAGAGGAATAAGGAGGAGAGAGTTTTTTCGCCAGTTTTTTGAGTGAGTATTTTTTTATTTGGAAGTCCTTAACTGAATCTATCTAAGAACTGAGTTTTATTTTTTACAAATTTATTCTGTCTTTACAATACTTTTTTATCTCATATTTTCAGTTATCAGATACTTTGGCGATAATGATATTTACTGTACTGTATTTACAGTACTTTATCCCAAATTATTTGTGATAAAGCTTTTTAAGACTTAATGACAAAAGTCAGATGAAGAGAAGCGATCGCGAAACTTTATTACGCGATAATGGTTATAAACTAAGAAAAACTACGTTTTTACATCGTTGTAGCTGTATCTTTTCATTTTTAAAAAATTCCTGAAATTATACTTATAATGTTGTACACAAAGTTACGTATTATTACTAGAGCATCTGCTAATTTACTCTGTAAGCTTTTAAGACAGCCTAGTGTTAGTAATTTAGAAACTCAACTCCATGAGAAACAAGTTCAAATTCAGCAGCTAGAAGAGCAAGAAAGGGCGCTTTACCGAGTTATTAGTAAAATTCGAGCTTCTCTTGAGTTAGAAACAATTTTTCGTACAACCACAAAGGAAACTTGCAAGTTACTCCGAGTCGAACGGATTGCCGTTTATCGTTTCTATGAAAACTGGGGTGGAGAATTTGTTAGCGAGTTTGAGTTTGCAGAGACTGGATGGGATGATGTAGATACATTAGGAAAAAATACAGTTTGGAATGACTCTTATCTACAAGAAAATCAAGGTGGACGGTATCGTAATAATGAAACTTTAGTTGTTTCAGATGTTTACGCAGCAGGCTTATCTCAATGCCATTTAGAAATTTTACAACAGTTCCATATTCGAGCTTATGCAACTACATCAATTTTTGTGGGAAAAAAACTGTGGGGAGTGCTTGCTGCTTATCAGCACTCACAGCCACATGAATGGAAACAATTAGAAATTCAGTTTTTGTCTCAGATTGCGACGCAGTTAGGATTTGCAGTTAAACAAGCAGAATTTTTAGCTCAAGCAGAACAAAAAGCAGCAGAACTGTATAAAGCAAATCAGCAGCAGGATATTCTGTTTAATTTAGTTGCTGAAATTCGTGAATCTCTGAATATAGACATTTTATTTAAGACTACTGTACGAGAAATTCGTAAGGCTCTCCGTAGCGATCGCGTCAGTATCTTTCGATTTGATCTGGGATCGAACTATACCTCTGGTGAATTTGTCTCCGAGAATGTATTGCCTGACTACGATTCTACGATCGCCATCAAGGTAAAGGATAATTGTTTTGGCGAAAAATATGCAGTTGCTTATCACCAAGGGCGTATACAGGTAGTATCAGATATTTATCAAGCTGGGCTAAAAGATTGCCACATTCAACTGTTAGAACAATTTCAAATCAAGGCACAAATTGTTGCACCTTTAATGAAAGGAAAAACTTTATGGGGATTACTATGCGTTCATCAGTGCCATTTTCCGCGCGAATGGAAAAAGTCGGAAATTCAATTTATCCACCAGTTAGCTGCTCAGTTTAATGTAGCTTTAGAACATTCTGAATTATTAGAGCAATTCCGCTCTCAAGCTAATCAACTTGCTCAAGCAAACAATGCTTTAGAAATAGCAAATTCTCAGCTAGAAAAACTTAGTAAACTAGATGCTCTAACCCAAATCGCCAATCGTCATTGTTTCGATCAGTTTTTAGATCGGGAATGGGATCGACTAATACTAAATGAAAATTATTTATCTTTAATTATATTTGATATTGACTATTTTAAGGATTATAACGATTCTTATGGACATCTAGCTGGGGATGAATGCTTAATACAAGTTGCTCGTGCAGCACAATCTGTATTAAAGCGTCCTACCGATCTACTAGCTCGTTATGGTGGTGAAGAATTTGTTGTAATTTTGCCAAATACGAACGAATCAGGTGCGATTAAAGTAACTAAGTTGATTCAAAAATCTATTCAAGAATTAAAGATTCCCCATAAAAAGAAGAATAATTTTCAATATTTTGTGACCGTCAGTTTAGGTGTTGCAATTCAGAAACCAACAGATAAAACTTCATCTCAAGATTTAATTAATGCCGCCGACAAAGCTTTATACAAAGCTAAAGAACAAGGACGCAATCGGTGGGTTTGTGCTGCAAAAACCTGGGTCTAGTGATGAAATAATTAAAAATACACAACTTTAATTATGGGATACAAGCCCACAATAAATAAAGAATTGCTTCGAGATGCGAGGTGCAAGGCATCTTTATTCCAAGCCCACGGCTCAAGCCGTGGGCTTGAATTTTTAATCCGAGTGAAGCAAATGATAAAGCGATAGGTTGTGGTGTTTTTGCCTCACTCCTAACTCACTTTCGGCTTGATGTAGGCGATCGCTTGTTTCCAAACGGTGGTTTGCTGACTGTTTTCATCCGCAATACAGATACACTGTGGATCTTGCCATAAAACTTTTCCTGTGAGCACATCACCAGTCAGCAGCTTTAACTCTACTGGCGTTGTTTGTTTAATCAGGTTTTGGACTTGTCTAATACTGGGTAAAGTGGTGTCAAATTCGGTAAGCATTTTTAGTAAAGATGAACCTACAAGGCAAAATAAAGAGTAACTAATCCTTGATAATTCATCCTTGAAGAAATGGCAATCGAATTTACTAAGTATCATGGTCTAGGCAACGACTTTATTTTGATTGACAATCGCTCGTCATCAGTGCCTGTAGTGACTCCAGAGCAAGCCATCAAGTTGTGCGATCGCCACTTTGGCATCGGTGCTGATGGTGTAATTTTTGTCCTCCCTGGAGAAAACGGCACTGACTACACGATGCGGATTTTTAATTCTGATGGTTCAGAACCAGAAATGTGTGGCAATGGCATTCGCTGTTTAGCTGGCTTTTTAGCAGATTTAGAAGGGGAATCGCGCAATCAAGACTCATATCGTATCCATACTTTGGGTGGTGTAATGACTCCCCAACTCTTAGCTGATGGTCAAGTTAAAGTAGATATGGGTTTACCCAGGTTACTCGCTAGCGAAATTCCTACCACCCTTGCACCCGCTGAAGAAAAAGTTATTTCTGTGCCGTTAGAGGTGGCGGGGCAAACTTGGGAAGTCACCTGTGTAAATATGGGAAATCCGCACTGCATTACCTTTGTGGAAGATGTTGCAGCAATTGAGTTAGAAACCATCGGCCCAAAATTTGAGCATCACCCAGTTTTTCCCCAACGCATAAATACCGAATTTATTCAAGTGGTACGTCGTGACTATTTGAAAATGCGGGTGTGGGAACGGGGCGCTGGGATTACCTTAGCTTGCGGGACTGGTGCTTGTGCTTCTTTAGTAGCTGGAGTGTTAACTGGGAAATGCGATCGCACCGCCACTGTAGAATTACCTGGTGGCCCCTTGCAAATTGAATGGTCAAAAGTAGACCAACGAGTTTATATGACAGGCCCGGCTGAAAAGGTATTCACGGGTAAACTGTAACCGACTTACTATTGGCATTACTCAAGTAGTAGTGCCATAGAAACAGCGATGTCTGTGGCGGGCTGTGCCATCGTTTCTTATCGCAATTCAATTAATGATTGCAACACGTCCTTGGGTAAAGACGCGATGAATCGCGTCTCTACAATATGGTCTATTTGTCGCATTATTTTTTCAAATTGGTATTATTTTGGGGAACTGGCGGATGAATCTATTTCTGCTGGAGATTGGATCTGGGGATTAATTTTAGATTGCACAGCTTCTTTATTAGAAATTGCGAGATATATACCCCCTAAAATTAGAGCCAATCCTAACAAGTTAAAAATACTCAAGTTTTCCGAGAAAAGTATCCAAGCAAGAATCGCAACAATCACTGGATTGAGTAGTAAGAGTAAAGAGATAAATCCTGATGAAAAATTTTTCAGGCTGTATACAATTAGCCCATGACCCAAGGCTTCGCAAATCGCAGCTAGCGCAAATACTACTAACCACCCCGACAAAGTAACTGGGAAAACTTGTTTTTCCAAGATTAGCACTACTGGTATCATCAATGAAGTTGCGATCGCACAACGCCACAGGAGGATGGTAATAGTTGAAAACTTATTGCCGATCTGCTCGATAAGTAAAAAGTTTGCTGCATAAAATATCGATGATATGAGGGCAATAGCATCACCTGTAATATTATTATTAGAACGCAATAAATCTTCAAATCCGACTGCGATCGCACCGATTATAGCTAAGAACAGACCGATGATAAATTTGCGCCCAAAAATTTGATTAAAAAATAGCCATCCTCCTAAAGTAGTAAATAGCGGATTGAGGCTACCTAACGCATTAGCATTCGCAGCACCAGTCTGAGTTAACGCCCAAGTCCAAGATAATCGACCTAATACATGAACTAGACCCACTGCGATTAAAAGCGCTATCTCTTTGATTGGATAAGGCTGCTGTGGTAATACAGGTTTATCATCTGTAATTTGAGTTCGTACTTGATTAATTCCATTCCATAAGCCAAAGATAATAGTCGCTATCCATAAACGATTAAAGAATGTAGCAACAGCGCTCATTTCTCTAACAGCAACCTTAATAAATATTGCTGTTGAAGATAAAGCTAATAATGCAATTATTACTATGATTATCGGCAGTATTTTGGAAGTTTTATCATTTTCTGGTGTTAGGCTTAATTGATTTTCTGCCATTTAGTTTATATTTATTATACGAACCGCCAAGTGCGCCAAGTGCGCCAAGGGAGAAGTAGCAATTATTTGGGATTACTTAGGTAATAATGCCATAGAAGTCTTGCTGCAACTGCTCGCCACGGTCGCCAGTGCTGTGTCATGGCTTCTAGTTGTGCTGGTGTTGGACGCGTCGCCAAGTTTTTGAGTTTTTGTAGAGCGATCGCGATCGCTAAATCGCCTTTAGGAAAGACATCAGGACGTTGCAGCGCCATGAGCAAATAAATATCAACTGTCCAATCTCCGATACCTTTGAGACGCTTCAGCTCAGTTCTGATCGTATTTTCGTCCATTCTTTCCAGCTTGCTGAGGTCAAGCTGACCAGTTGCAATAGCATTCGCCAACCCACGACAGTATAAAATTTTTTGCCGACTGAATCCAATCGCTCTTAATTGAACATCATCCAATATCAGAAAATTTTCTGGTGTCAGAGTGACAACAACCCCACATAATCTGGTAAATATAGCCTTTGCAGCCGCTACAGAAACTTGTTGTTCCAGAATGATGCACAGAAGTGTTGTAAAACCCGCTTCTCTTTTCCACATCGGTGGAGGCCCCAGTGTTTCTAAAATCCGAGCCAAATCGCGATCGAGTTTGGCAAGCACCATTAAACCACGGGTAAGACTTTCTTCTGTCAACGATTCTAGTTCAGGTGTTTGAGTCATCTTTGAGAAATTTCGATTCTTGTGTAAGCAGTTTTTGTTTGCGCTCAATTCCCCAGTGATAACCACCAAGACTGCCATCACTCCGCAGCACCCGATGACACGGTACAATCAGCGCGATCGGATTAGCGCCACAAGCATTACCTACAGCGCGGACTGCTTGGGGCTTGGCAAGATTACGGGCGATATCAGTGTAAGTGCGGGTTTCGCCATAAGGAATTTTTTGTAATGCTTGCCAAACCTGTTTCTGAAATGCTGTCCCACGAACATCAAGTGGTAAATCAAGATTTGTTTCACCTCCTGCAATGAAGTCGAGGATTGCTTGTATCCATTCCTTGTGTGTGCGATCGTCACGCACGATCTGCGCTTGGTGAAATTCCTGGTTCAAAATGTGTTCAAGCTTGTCTGCTTCATCACCTAGTTTAACGGCACAGATACCCTTCTCTGTTGTTGCCACCAGCAAATATCCTAGCGAACATGGAGCGATCGCATAAACAATGTTGATTGTTTTTCCAGCTTGTTGGTAAATTTTTGGTGTCATTCCTAATTGTTTAGGTGCTTTCTCATACAGTTGACTACTTGAACCATACCCAGTATCGTAAACTGCATCAGCAATTTCTTCCCCCGACTGAAGACGCTGTTTCAATCGCTGGCTACGCAGCGCATCTGCATATTGAAAGGGAGATACGCCAATTATTTGCTTAAATATTCTTTGCAGGTAACTGGGACTCATTTCTACCTGAGAGGATAATTCCGATAGGGTTGGTATGCGATCGACTTGTGCTTCAATATATCGACATACTGCTAAGATTTTGGCTGTATTTGGAACTATTTCAGATTGTGGCTGACAGCGCTTACAAGGTCGAAAACCTGCAATTTCAGCATCTTGTACCGACTGGAAAAAACAAACTTGATTCCGATTCGGTCTGCGACTAGGGCAAATAGGTCGGCAATAAATGCCTGTAGAGCGAACACCGTAAAAAAACTTACCTTCAAAAGCGGAGTCTCGATTGAGAACTGCTTCCCATAGTGTTTCTTCTAAAAGTTGTGTCTGTTGTAATTGCATTCATCGCTCCTCAAATCTATTGCAAAGTACCCCGACTTTGGATTGCCCATGATTAGTTTTTGCCTTTAGGTAAAACTAGATTAAATGTATCGTTCAACTACTTTCTATCTGATTGTTGCGATCGAAGTTGATGATCTCAGGGTATTCTGTCAGCACTCCTGAAGTCATTCGCTCTTTGACAAATGGTTCACCCGATTGGGTGAATGCGATCGCAGCATCCAGAACTACGCTGAAAGTAGAGCCACTTTTTTGCTCTTAGCGATCGTGCTGACAGCTAAAAAACTTTTACAATGGCTATGATTACCTTGAATATTATGCCAATTGCTTATATATCAAAGGGTCTAAGAGTGGATGAAATTGTAAAATCATCGCAGAAACCAGATTTTCTACCAGAGAAGATCCCCCTGCTGGAAACAATTGCTGCCAATTTACCGGGAATGATTTTCCAAATTCTGCAACGGCAGGATGGTTCTGTATTTATTCCTTATATTAGTTCTGGTTGTAAATATTTGTATGAATTAGAACCAGAGGCTATACAGCCAGACTTTCAGGTGTTATGCAAACTGATTTATCCACAAGATATAAAAGCTTTTACAGAATCTATTGCTGTTTGTCGTACTACTCTTACACCTTGGCATTGGGAAAGTCGGATTATTACGCCTAGTGGCAAACTTAAATGGATTCAAGGTACTTTACAACCAGAATTACAAGCAACAGGTGATTTTCTTTGGCATGGCTTGGTTATGGATATTACAGATCGAAAACAAGCCCAAGAAAAATTGCTTGAGAGTGAGGCACGATATAAAGCAGTTTTGGATGCTATCCCCGATTTGATGTTTCGCATCAGCCGCGATGGCGAGTATCTAGATTTAAAAAGTGAGGGTGCAAATATCACTCTTTCGAGAGAAGAAATAGTTGGAAAAAATCTGCAAGAGTTATTGCCGAGTGATGTTGCAGCTATTAGCCAAGTAGCGATCGCTAAAACTTTAGATTCGGGAATTTTGCAAACTTGTGAATATCAACTACCAACATCTTTGGGAAACAGAGATTATGAGGCGCGGTTGGTAGTTAGTGGTACAGATGAGGTACTAGCAATTGTCCGAGACATCACAGATCGCAAACAAGGGGAAGTCGCCTTACAAAATCTTGCCCAAAAATTTGCGAAAGCTTTTAGTTGCAGCCCCGATTCAATTACCATTAGCACGCTGCAAGAAGGACGCTTTATCGAAGTTAACGACAGTTTTGTGAATCTTTCCGGTTATGGGCGAGATGAGGCAATTGGTAAAACTTCTTTTGAATTAAATCTTTGGGTACACGATCGCGATCGCCTAAACTTAGTGCAAGAGTTGCAAAGCACGGGAGTTGCTCGTAACTTAGAAATTGATTTTCGGAAAAAATCTGGCGAGATAATTACAACGCTGCTGTCAGCCGAAGTCATTGATTTGAATGGTATTCCTGCCATTTTAGCAGTGCATCATGACATTACAGAACGCAAACAAGTAGAAGCACAATTACGCTTTTGTGCCCAACGCGATCGCTTGTTGGCAGAAACCCTAGTGCGAATTCGATCTTCACTGAAATTAGAGGAAATTCTTCAAACCACCGTGACGGAAGTCAGGCAATTTCTGCAAGCAGATCGAGTTTTCATTGGTTTAAATAATGCTAATTTAGGAGTCAAAACTCTTGCTGAATCAGTAGATCCTAAATATCCATCAGTTTCAGGTTGGTCTACTAAAGATGAAGCTTATCTACAAGAATTAAGAAACTTATTAAAAGATAATCGTGTGCGTGTGGTTGAAGACGTAACGCAAATATCAGCATCTCCCAAAGTAAAAGCACACTGTCAAAAATTCCAAACGAAGGCTAGCTTGGCTGTACCAATTATGCTAGGCAATGAATTATTTGGGGCGTTAATTGCCAATCAATGCTCAGGGCCGCGTCATTGGCAGCCAATAGAAATTGATTTGTTACAGCAGATGTCAGAACAGCTAGCGATCGCGATTCAACAAAGTCAGATATGCCAAAAGCTAGCAGAACTCAACACTAATTTAGAATACCAAGTCCAAGAACGGACAGCACAGTTGCAGCAGAAAATGCAAGAAGTTGAAAATTTGCATCGTGTAAAAGATGTAGTTTTGCACACAGTTGCCCACGATTTACGAACTTCCGTGATGGGTAACTTGATGGTGTTAAAGAATTTGTTAAATCAAGGGCAGGGGAGCAGGGGGCAGGGAGACAAGGGGACAAAGGGACAAGGAGGACAAGGGGACAATGAAAATAACCTTGCCCAATGCCCAATGCCCAATTCCCAATCCCCAATCCCAATATCTCGCTCAATCATCGAGCGAATGATTCAGGGCAACGATCGCCAACTAACAATGATTAACTCATTGCTAGAAATTAATTCCTGTGAAAAACAGGGTATTGAAATCAAACTCGAACCAGTGCAATTTAGCACCTTACTGGGAAGTACATTTGCTCAGTTGGAACCGATGCTGACACAAAATCAAGCGACTCTGAAGAACTTGGTTCGGGCAGACTTACCGTTAGTAATGGCAGATGAGATTCGATTGCAGAAAGTTGTAGTAAATTTGATCGCACATAGCTTGCAAAATAATCCGCCAGGATTAAATTTTACCCTGAGCGCCACCGTTGAAGGGGGAATGATTCGCACTCAGATTCAAGATGACGGTGTGGTAATGAGTAAAGTAGAGTGCGATCGCCTCTTCGATCTCCATGTCCGCGATCCTCAAGATTGCTGCTCTACAAGCATTGGTTTAAAAATGTATCTTTGTCGGAAAGTTATTAAGGCGCATGGCGGCGAAATCGGGGTTATAAATAACCGCAAGCGTGGGTTAACTTTCTGGTTTACACTACCTTTGACAACTTCATCCGCAACAAATCGCCCATAAATCACCAAAAAATGAGAGGGTGTTATTTATGGCAATGTTGAGTAAAGGAAACACCCTCAAGATATGGGCAAAGTTGCTCGGATGCTATTGGCTACTCCATTGACAACAGTGCAAAGGTGGTGGAGAAAAACCTTTTTTGCACCAACAACTGATGAAATCGTTACTCTTTACAGAGTTTGGCGTAACCGTTTTTTGTGGCAAAGATTACGTTTATGGTTATGGCTGGCGCTGATTTGTCTGTTGTCTTTTACTTTGCGAGATATTTACGGCCTGTTTTTTCCATTTGCAGAGTTGCAGCCGTTGCCAGAAGTACTTAGAACTCAACGCCTGGTAATTAATGTTGCAATGCTTGCAAGTATAATTATTTGCTTTGCTTTACATAAAACTAAATTAGGTCGTCATCGTCCAGATTTATTATTTTTGGGGTCTTCTTGGTCACTTAGTTTAGCGTCGCAGTTATTCGCAACCATCAGAGGTTTTGCACTACCCGATACCATCGGCTGGTCGCTGTTGTTCTTGAGCCAAGCTGTGTTGATGCCTGTTTGCTGGATTCTTCACTTGCTGACTCAAGTGAGTGTGCTGATTTACTATTTCGGTGTGAATACAGTACTTGGGCTAAAAACACCAATCCCCGACCACCCAGAAATATATAATGTAACGTTCATTTTATATATCTTCTGGTTTTGTACTATATGTGACTTCGGTGTTTATCTGTACGATCGCCTGCAACGTTCGGAATTTTTCGCCCGCCAAGAACTAGAATCTGCCTACCAAAAACTCAAAGTTGCCGAAGCTAAATATCGCAGTATTTTTGAAAACGCTGTTGAAGGGATTTTTCAAAGCAGTCCCGATGGACGTTACATTACGGCAAATCCTGCTTTAGCGAGGATTTATGGCTACTCCTTAGTAGACGACGTGACAGCAAATTTTACTGATATTGAACAATTGTACGTTGACCCAAACCGCCGAGCAGAATTTGTGCGCCTGATGGAAAAGTATGGCAGCGTTTCCGATTTCGAGTCCCAAATTTATCGTCAAGACGGGAGTATTGTCTGGATTTCCGAAAAAGCCTATACAGTCCGTGACGAACAAGGAAAACTGCTTTACTACGAAGGTTTGATTGAAGACATTACCCAGCGCAAGCAAACTGAAGAAGAACTACGAGTGTTTTTTCATGCAGTTTCCCACGACTTACGCAACCCAGTACTAGGTACTTTAATGGTACTGAAGAATTTGCTGGCCCGTTCAGAGGAAAATATTACGATTTCCCGCTCAATTTTAGAGCGAATGATTCAAAGTAGCGATCGCCAACTGAACTTAATTAATTCGTTGATGGAAACTCATATCAGTGAGGTGCAAGGTGTTGTTTTACAACTTAAAGCCGTACAATTACTGACAGTTGTCGAAGCTGCGATCGCAGATTTAGAGCCATTGCTAGAGCAAAATCAAGCCAAGCTGACAAATTTGGTATCCGCAGATTTGCCATTAGTGAATGCAGATTCCACGCAACTATGGCGAGTTTTTTCTAACTTAATTGTCAATGCTTTGAAACATAATCCCCCTGAATTGCTTTTGACAATCAATGCTACCCGTCAGGATGACATGATTTATTGTACTGTTAGTGATAATGGCGTGGGCATTAGTCAACAACAAAGCGATCGGCTTTTTGACCTTTACTTTCGGGGTACAAGTATCGGCAATTCTGTAAGTTTGGGATTAGGGTTGTATTTATGTAAGCAAATTATCCATGCTCACGGTGGCGAAATTGGTGTGAACAGTGCATTGAATGCAGGGGCAACATTTTGGTTTACCTTACCAATTAGTAGCTCACAGCATGAAGTTGCTAATTAAACCTTTTTGTTACCAAAAATATTTTTTTAAATTTGTTATTCAGGAAAAAAGAAACGAATAGAACAACAAAATCCGGGTAAAAGTGGCGATGTTATTTCATCATCGCCTAATAAAGTAGCAACTAAAACCAACTGTGCTTTTTCTCGCCGATAAACTTCAACTTGTTTAGTGAAGCAATCGACAATCCAATACTCACGCACGCCTTGAACTGAATAAAGTTTCAGTTTTGCTTCCTTGTCTCGAAGTTCGTTTTGTTTACCTGGGGATAAAACCTCTATTACTAACTCTGGTGCGCCTGTCAAATGTCCTGCTTCATCTTCAATTTGCACCAGTCGTTCTCGACTTACCCAAACTACATCCGGTATAACACTATCTGCTTGCGAAAAAATCACACCTGGAGCCACAATTGTTTCCCCTAAACCACTCGAATCTGACCAAACATCGAGTTGTCGGAATATTTTGCCACAAACTTGTTGATGACGGCGGTGAGGAGTGCGAGTCACAAAGAGTTCTCCATTAATAATTTCATAGCGCGTCCACTCATTTTCGGGTAGAACCTCTAAATCGTGAATTGTCCAGCGTACTCCCTCAATGGCTTGGTTCATAATTGTCCCCATTTAGCTCGTTGCCTTTGTTTAATTTTATCTTTTCTTCCGGCAAGGCAGATATTGTATTTAAATTAGAACCATAATGAAAAGCAAAAGTTCAGGCGAAACTCTGTATGCTGACATTTACCCAACTTAAACCACCTAATTACGATGCCGCTGTTACTTTTACTCTGGCGCTAACAGCAGAAGAACGCACCCGCAGTCGTCATCGTTTTGAAACGGCAGATGGTAAAGTTGTGTTTTTACATTTACCCAGAGGAACTGTTTTACACGATGGCGATATTCTGCAAGAAGAAACCCATAGCAGTTTAATCAGAATTACTGCCAAACCAGAACTAGTAATGACAGCTTTTGCCCAAACATCACTTTTATTATTACGGGCAGCATACCATCTAGGAAATCGCCATGTACCTGTAGAAATTACTCCAACTTATTTACGCTTATCTTCAGATTCAGTTTTACGCACTATGTTGGAACAATTGGGGTTAGAAGTTAAAGAGGAAATTTTACCGTTTCAGCCAGAATTAGGAGCTTATGGACAACACCATCATGCTCACTGATAGTCATCTTTTGAGTATTTTACAGTTGGCTAGCCCCGCTTTACCTGTGGGAGCATATAGTTATTCTGAAGGTTTGGAAATGCTGGTAGAAAATGGTACGATCGCTAACCACACACATCTCAAAGATTGGTTAAAAGCAGAGTTGCTCTACGGGGCAATTCGGTTAGAGGCGGCGGTGATGGTACGATCGCAGCAATCCGTAAAAATGAATGATTTAGAATCGCTATGCCGTTGGAACCTGTGGTTGTCGGCTGCTAGGGAAACAGAAGAATTACGTGCCTCTAGTTGGCAGATGGGGCGATCGCTCATCCAATTACTTGGTAAACTAGAACCGCAGATTATGCCTATTGCCAATGCTGTGGGTAATCCTTGCAATTATGCGATCGCTTTTGGTATTGCCGTTGCCCATTGGCAAATCAGCATCCAAGCCGCATTACTCGCATATCTGCATAGTTGGGCAAGTAATTTGATTACTGTTGGCGTGAAACTGATCCCCCTTGGACAAACCGCAGGACAGCAGTTATTGCTAGATTTACAACCATTATTTAGCGTTGCGGCGTTAGAAATTCTCACGTTGGAGGACGATGAACTCGCCTGTTGTAGTTGGGGTTTATCGCTGGCAAGTATGCAGCATGAAACGCAGTATACAAGGTTATTTAGGAGTTAGTCAAAATAATTCGTAATTCGTAATTCGTAATTCGTAATTCGTAATTCGTAATACTTCGACTTCGCTCAGTACAAGTTCGTAATTCGTAATTATTACAAAGGACAAATGACAAATGAAAATAAATGCATTTCGAGTGGGAGTTGCTGGGCCAGTGGGTTCGGGGAAGACAGCTTTAGTGGATGCTTTGTGTAAGGGGTTGCGCGAGCAGTATCAGGTTGCGGTGGTGACGAATGATATTTATACTCAGGAGGATGCTCAGTTTTTAGTGCGCTCTCAGGCGTTGGCTAGCGATCGCATTTTGGGTGTAGAAACTGGTGGTTGTCCTCACACTGCTATTCGCGAAGATGCTTCGATGAATTTGGCGGCAATTGAACAATTAGAAGAACGTTTTATCGATTTGGATTTGGTATTTTTGGAAAGTGGCGGCGATAATTTAGCTGCTACTTTTAGTCCAGAATTGGTGGATTTAACAATTTACGTCATCGATGTTGCGGCTGGTGATAAAATTCCCCGCAAGGGTGGCCCCGGTATTACTAAATCTGATTTATTGGTGATTAACAAAACTGACCTAGCACCTTATGTTGGTGCAGATTTAAGTGTGATGGAACGAGATGCTAAAAAAATGCGCGGCGATAAACCTTTTATTTTTACTAATTTAAAAACTCACTCTGGACTTGCAGATGTAATTAACTTTGTTTGCACAAATATCTGTTGAAAAAGAATTCAGAATTCAGGAGTCAGAATCAAGACAATTAAATCTGACGTGAGTTCGACAAGCCCTTTTTTGACCTCTCCCCCAACCCCTCTCCGACACGGAGAGGGGAGCCAAAACCCTAATTTCTCGTTGCTCCTCCCTTTCCCTGTGGGAGAGGGAGGTTGTCCGGGAGAGGTTCATCGAACTCACGTTAAATCTGCATATTTAATGGGTGTGTAAAAACGCCGTTTATTCAGATGTTTGCATCGCTACCCCTTGGCTATGCGCCACTTTTACAGAATTCATGTCCAATTCTGACGACTGACGCCTTTATTCTGTTTCTATAAAGCCTTCTGATGACGACTTCGCACCCGTTCAGCACTACCGGTAGGAATCGCAGCAATTAATTTTTGCGTGTATTCCTCTTTAGGTTCTTGGTAGATGCTTTCGGCTGTCCCTTCTTCAACAATTTGACCGCGATTCATGACTAAAATGCGATCGCTCATAAATTTCACTACACTTAAATCGTGAGAAATAAAGATATAAGTAAGCTGAAAGTCTGACTGTAACTCTTTGAGAAGATTTAATACCTGCGCTTGTACTGAAACATCTAGCGCTGAAACTGACTCATCGCAGATGATAAACTTAGGATTTAACGCCAAAGAACGAGCTATGCAAATCCGTTGGCGTTGACCGCCAGAAAACTGATGAGGATAGCGGTTAATCGCATCTGCACTCAACCCCACTCGTTCTAAAAGTTCGACTACTCGCTGGCGTCGTTGTTGTTTTGTCTTCCCAACAGCGTGAATTAACAAAGGTTCCATTACCGCGTCCCCAACCTTCATTCGGGGATCGAGGGAACTAAAAGGATTTTGGAAGACTATTTGCATTTCCCGCCGCAGTTTTTGCAACCGTTCTCCTTTGAGACTAGTTATATCTTGTTTCTCAAAGATAATCTGACCACTCATCGGTTCAATTAATCGCAGCAAGGTTCTGCCAAGGGTCGTTTTACCGCAACCAGATTCTCCCACCAAACCTAGTGTTTCTCCTGGTTTAACATCAAAAGAAACGCCATTAACTGCCATATTGTAGCGTTTTGTACCACCAAACACCCCGCGCACTGGAAAACCAACTTTCAGGTTGCGGATTTGCAGCAGAGGTTCTTTCTCATTAAAGTTTGCCAATCTTGCAGCAATCTCTTCTTTGGTGACTTCTGTAGGTTGTGCGGGTTCTTTCGGCTGAATTACTACTTGTCCCGTTGGCGTCTCTTCTGCACTCATGTAGTCGGAAACGGTGAGTAATTTTTGGGGACGGCGGTCAAGTGTGGGGCGACAAGCTATCAAACCTTTAGTATATGGATGCTTGGGAGTGGTAAAAATTTGCTCAGAAGTACCAGATTCGACAACTTTACCTCTATACATCACCGCTACTTGGTCAGCAATTTCTGAAATTAGTCCCAAGTCGTGGGTGATGAAAATCATTGCCATGTCACGACTTTGCTGCAATTCTCGCATTAACTCCAAAATAGTCGCTTGCACCGTCACATCCAAAGCTGTGGTTGGTTCATCGGCGATTAAGATTAATGGGTTGCAAGAAATTGCCATTGCAATCATTACCCGTTGCAACTGACCTCCAGAAAGTTCATGAGGGTAGCGTTCCAGCATGGCTTCTTTGTGTTCTTTAACCAACTGTGCCAACTTTGGTGCATCTGGTTTCGATGACTTGTTGGTTTGATGCCAAGTTTCGATATACTGCTGCTGGATTTCCTCATCGCTAGGTAGAAGTTTAACCTCTTGCAGACCTGCGATCGCAATTTGTCGTGCTTGGGCTGCTGACACATTTTGATGCCGCATAATCGCTTCTGTTAGCTGAAACCCGATGTTATAAACTGGATTAAGCGAACTCATCGGTTCTTGAAAAATCATGGCGATGTCGCCACCCCGGTGTAATTGCATTTGCTCAGGAGGCAATGTTACCAAATCAATGGGGTTGCCATTTTCCTGCGGACGAAACCAGATTTCACCGCCAGTCACTATGCCAGGAGTTTGCAACAAACCCATCACAGCTAAGGCTGTCACCGATTTACCACTTCCCGATTCTCCTACTATTCCTAGAGTCTCACCTCGATGCAGCGCAAAGGAAATACCATCCAAAGCTCTAACAGTGTTGCCATCACCGGGAAATTCAACTTGGAGATTGCGAACCTCTAGGACAGTTTCTCTCATAGGAGTTGGGTATGAATATTAACTTAAAATTATTTGGATTTTAACAATAGTTTTGATGTATATGTCTGTAAATTTGGTTTTTACACTTCTTGGCAGTTTTCACTGCTTAAACTTTAACCACAATTGACATCACATACTTCCACAATATACATGCATTTGCGATGTAGAACTGCTTGCGATCGTCCACAGCCGTAACTTACAGTTAGCCATTATCTGCCGAAGTACGAGACTTTATCTATTTTTATAAGCAATAACCAACAGTTGAGGAGCATCAAAACCACCCTGAAGCACAAGGTCGTGTACAATCTGCCATCCCTTTCGAGTAAACAACAATTCCCAAAACGATGGGCTGGATTCTGAGTATAGTTGTCTCCAGTAAAGCAACTCACGACGAGTCAAAAAACACTGGTCACAACGGTAATAATCTATACAAAAACCTGTTGTTTCCAGAAGCGTAAATATTTGCTCCTGAGTGAAGGCATGAAGGTGGTATGGATCAAAATGACGCGTCTCACCTAGCGGTACAGACATCATCAATACACCATTGCTAGTTAAATAATTACTGAGTTGTTTTAAAAAATAGGTCGGATTTTTTAAATGTTCTATCGTCTCAAAGGAGATAACAACGTCAAAACGCTCTGAACACTCAAATTGCTCTGCATCAGCGCAAATAAAGTTTATTCCGGGTATTTGGTAGTGTTTCTTAGCGTATTCCACAATCTGGGAGCATATATCGACTCCAACTACACTGCTTGCACCTGCCACACGAAGCATTTGGCTACCATATCCACTGCCACATGCTATATCTAGAACTCTTTTTCCCAAGACATACTTAGTTGCAGTTTCGTAGCGTCCAAGATGTAGCTCCACGATCTTGCGACTAGCCGAATCCTTAGCCATGCGCTTGGGAATCAAGCGTTCCCAAGTTACAGCCAGGTTATCCAAAGCTTCAACTGAACTGCTAACAAAGTTACTCATATAATTTACGGTTGACAAAGCGCTAGTGTTTTTTATGGTAGTTTTCAATTATACATAGCTGTCAGTAACCCTAACCCTGCATTCAGACCAGATGCTCTTGTATACGATCTGGCTAGGGTGTTGATTTTGTTGGAAATACCATCATAATTTCTCACGTAATTTTTGTGTCGTTAGTAGAATCAGAAGAATTAGTATAAGCGATGCCTCACGATCAAACGTAATATAAAGCGTCAACGCAGAAGACAAAAAAATAGCACATCCTCAAGGATGGCTATTTGTAGAAATTGTCTAATCGTAATCATTAGTTAGCAAATTGAATACACGCTCAACTACCAACTTTAGAAGGGAATATCATCTGGATCTGGTTCTTCCTCTTTCACTGCTGGATAAGTAGTTCGCTCATAATTTGTGGATTGGGGTACGGGTTCGTAAGTTTTCGTTTGGGGAGCAACGCCAACAGGATTTGTCGCTGGGGTAGGCGCTGGACGTGGTGACTCGTAACTGGGAACCTCTTTCTGTGCAGGACGAGATGCTGCTGGTTGTCGGGGAGCAGTTTCAGTGAATGATGGAGTTACGGTTGCTGAGGGTAATGGATCGGTATTAAAACTACCTCCAACAGATTGAATTTGTTGTACTGTCAATTCAGCGCGTTTTTCTTTAAAACCTTCTTGACGATCGACAGTATTCATAGTTAAACGTCCTACCAAGATGACGCGATCGCCTTGGTGGTAGTTTTGCTGAATTTCTGTTGCTAAATTCCCCCAACCAACAACTTTCAGCGTGGCTGGCGGATCTTCTGGTTTCTGAGAATTGGGAAACTGCACCAGCATTTCCGTGACTCCCAGATTATCCGCTGTATAGCGGAGTTGCGGCTCGTTAATAATTTCCGCCATCAAAACGCAGCTGTTCATTAAAATTACTCCTGACTGCAAAAAGTACTGATTGAAAAAGAGGGTGTTTTTGTATGTAGTGCCAATTAATATCTAGATATGTTTAATTGTTTGCATTTTTTAATAATGCCTGAGTTTTTAGTTATTTCTAGCATAAAAGCCAAGCGATCGCTTTGAACAGCATTGAGTATACCGTTCGCCACCTTCGCTTGACTAAATTGAGCATTCAATTCTGCATAGAGTAGTATAATTGTACCACTGAATTAATTAAATAGAAAAAATTCTTGCCAAGAATTAAGCCTTGACGTGAACTGGAAAAACACCCAAGGCGATCAACCTGGCGGGAAGGTCGCGCAAGATGGGTAAGCGCAAAAACGCAGGTGGTACAAAGGTGCGATTTGAGGTGAGAACCGGGGCCAATACCCGCTTTTGGATCAAAGTTTGAAACGCCTGAATAATGCGTGTGGGCAACTCGCGTTGACGTTGTACTTTTGCTAGGTCACTAAGTTGTACTTCTCGGTTCTTGAGCGGTTTGCTGAGTACATTTGCCGCGACTACAGCATCTTGAATCGCGTAATTAATGCCAACTCCACCAACGGGGGACATTATATGAGCTGCATCACCGATGAGTAACAGTCCCGGACGATACCAGCGTTTGACACGGCTGGACTCGACTGAGAGAAAAGCTATTTGTGACCAATCATGTAAATTTTGAATGCGTTGCTGGAATTCTGGTACAACTTCGACAACAGATTTTTTTAATTCCTCCAAACCCGCAGCCCTTAGTTGTTGATAGCCTCCTTTAGGAATAACATAGGCAAGTTGCCACTCATCACCACGGTCAAGCATGGCGATTAGCTTACCTTGACCAAAGCGCCCCATTCCCCCTTCAGGGTCTTCTGGCTGACGCGGTAGGCGAAACCAGAGGACATCCATTGGCGGCGAAGTTTCGATTGACTCAAACTCACCCAAGTGGCGTAAACGTGAGTGGCGACCGTCTGCACCAACTGTCAGTATTGCCCGAATTTCATGCCAACCACCGCCTCCTCGATAGCGGACACCTTGAATCACGCCATTTTCGGCAATTAATTCCTGCACATTCGCACCCATCACCAGATGGAAACTAGGATATTTTTGTGCTTCTTGGGTGATGAACTCCAGGAATTTTACCTGGGGAAGCATTGTAATGTAGGGATAATGGGTTTTCAGATGGCTAAAATCTGCAAATGTGACAGTATCTTGAGGAGTTTGAATACTAATTTGCCGCATTTTGGTATGGGGAAGTCCTAGCAAGCGATCGCTTAATCCCAATTCCTCCATAATTTCCATCACCGATGGATGAATCGTATCGCCACGAAAGTCGCGATCGAAGTCTTTGTGTGCTTCCAGCAGCATCACAGAAATGCCTTGACGCGCTAACAACAGCCCCAATACTGCTCCTGCTGGTCCCCCACCCACAATGCAACAATCTGTAGTTTGTACGTCTACAATGTCATGGACAGGATTAATACTTGGGTCTTGGGAAAGATTTTTAGGTACATCGGTAGTCATCACAACACCTCTTGATAGCCCTAAAATTTAGAATAGTTTGCTTTTGATAGTGTTAGCTGTTTTTTTAACTTTTCGTATTTACCCTGAAGGTGTATTATGATGAGCGCTAAACTGTCATTGGTCATTAGTCATTAGTCCAAATCTAATGCCCAATGCCCAATGCCCCATGCCCCATGCCCAATGCCCAATCCCCAATGACAATAATTAGTTGTGTCCCAAGTTATTTTAGAAAACGTTTATAAAAGTTTTTCCTCGCGTAAAGGGGAAAGTGTTACCTCACAAACCCAATCTCCTCTCACGCCTGGGGAAAAAATCGATGTAGCCCAAGAGCGGGCGGAAAGTGTCAATGTTTTGCGGCGGATTAACCTGACGATCGCAGACGGCGAATTTATGGTGTTGGTAGGCCCTTCTGGTTGTGGTAAAAGTACCTTGCTGCGGTTAATCGCCGGCTTAGAAGTGATGACTGGCGGTAATATCTGGATAGGCGATCGCTTAATCAATGATTTACCACCCAAGGAACGCGACATCGCAATGGTGTTCCAAAATTACGCCCTCTATCCTCACATGACGGTGTATGACAACATCGCTTTTGGGTTGCGCCGCAGGGGAAGCAGAGGAGATACTTCCTCGTCTCTTTATTTTCGGACGTGGGCGGAAAATCTTTTTGTAGGAGCGACCAGAAAGTTACCTAAAGGATTGCGCTACACTTGTGACAAAGAACGGGCGGTGGATGAACAGGTGCGTAGTGTTGCTCAACTGTTGCAAATCGAAACATTGCTGAATCGCTTACCCAAACAACTATCTGGGGGACAAAGACAACGGGTTGCATTGGGAAGAGCGATCGCACGTGACCCGCAGGTATTCTTAATGGATGAGCCGCTTTCTAACTTAGATGCCAAACTGCGGGCGGAAACCCGCGCTCAAATTGTCAAATTGCAGCGCCAATTGGGGACGACGACAATTTACGTTACCCACGATCAAACAGAAGCTATGACAATGGGCGATCGTATTGCGATTATGTCTGAGGGTAAAATTCAACAAGTTGCTTCTCCCTTAGAACTTTACAACCGCCCAGCCAATCTTTTTGTAGCAGAATTCATTGGTTCACCACCGATGAATTTTATTCCTGTAGAATTTCATGCCCCGCAGTTGATTACTTATTCCCAGTTTCGTTTCACTCTCCCAGAGGTTTGGGCAAAAGCCTTACAAAAATATGATGGGAAAACTTTAATTTTAGGGATTCGCCCAGAACACTTGAACTTGAGTATGCCTGCCACCAAAAATCTACCCGTGCAAGTAGATTTGGTAGAGAATCTCGGTAACGATTCCTTTCTCGCTGTTAAGATTGCCGAACCGGGATCTAAACCTGCCACTACATCTAATTACCTACAAGTGCGAATACCACCAGACCGATTTGTACAACTTGGTGAGCAACTATGGTTATCACTAACTCCAGAGAAAATTCACTTTTTTGATCCAGAAACCGAGTTAGCAATATTTCCCTAATACTATCCGCGTCTAATTGGTAGAATACGCACCCTAGATTGGGCTTGGTCAACAGTGACCAATGCGCCTGTTTCTAGTGAAGACTCAAACTGATTCACGGCTGAAATAACTAGATTTTCAATACTGTTTGGCAAAACATCCTGGGTACGAACCTGAATAACACTGGGAGTATCGGCACCTGTAGTAGCTAGTAAGGAACCGAAGTCTAAATCGTGAGTAAAGACGATATATTCATTAGTTCTTGCCCACTGCATAATTATTGAATCTTTCTCGCGGGGATCGCCAACGCTAGATCAGTGGACAGAGGAGATATTATACCTCTCAAAAACCGCAACCCAATCAGGAGAAAGGTTCATATCAATCAAAATTTTCATGCACTTTTAAGAGGGACTTCAATCTCTTCAGCCCGCCATGCAGCGTAGGCAAGTGCCTCATAGATGTCGGCTTCTTCGAGGTAGGGATATGCCTTGAGGATGTCGCTATTACTGTGTCCAGATGCTATTAACCCGACGATGGTACCAACAGTAATACGCATTCCCCGAATACAGGGTTTGCCACCCATCACTTCAAGATTGCGAGTAATTCTAGTGAGATTTTGCATAATTTTTGTAGAGTATTATATTGAGCATTTTAACTTTCACAAGTGCGATCGAATTGGTAAAAAAGTGCTTTCAACTGTAAAGTAGCGATGCCTACGGCGGCAAGCTACGCACCCCATTACACCCCAAATTTCATCGGTGCGTAGCCGTAAGGCTTTTCGTCAGACATCGCACCTCAAAGTTACTAATTTATAGAAGTGCTAAAAGATAGTGCAGATGCTTCTAGTAGATGCGGATGGTGACTTTGCCAAAAACTCAAAATTTGTTCGCCAACCTGTTGAGGATAAAAATAGTGAAAAAAATGATACCCTTCTGGGTATTCCCAGAGTTTATCTTCTGGCTTGAACCAATTTAACCAGTCATGCAATACAGTTGAGTTGACTACCGGATCGCTCTTGCTACCACATACCATCATTGGCATAGAAACTCCACCTTTGGGTAAATAAACCAACTTAAATAAAGAGTGTGACGTGGGAGATTGTTCTAAATCTTTATCTAAGGCAGCTACTAACTTTTTAGTGGTATGAGGTGGTTGATTGCCAAATAGACTGCGAACGGTACTTGCTAGAATTAGTTCACGGCTGATGCTAAAAAGTTGTCGTTGAAAGTAATAGTGAGCCTGCCAATTGTTTGCAGGTTGAGCAGCTACAGCTAGCAGAGTGAGCGATCGCACTTTTTGCGGAAATCGCCGCGCAAAAGTGAAAGCGATCGCACCACCCATAGCATGACCTGCTAAATGCACGGGGCCGCGGCATTCCAAAAATTCATACAGTAAATCTACAGCTTGATCTATGGAACTGGCTTCATCTTTAGTTTGCTGATATTCCCACTGAGCAATATTTATATAACTAGATAAATATTCAAGTAATGGTTTATCAAAACGCTGCAAAACAGGACTGGCACTTAACCATAAAACATCAAATGAATCAGACATAAATACCTATAACTTCTAAATTAAATTATCAGTTTCAACAAAGGCGTACAGTTAGCTGTACGCCCTAAATCTCTACAAACCAAATTCTTTCTTTAACTGAGCAACCCAAGTTTTAATTCGCTCATCTGTTAAATCAGATTGACTACCTTCATCAAGTGCCAATCCGACAAACTTGCCATTTCTCAAAGCTCTAGAATTCTCAAAGTCATATCCCTCGGTTGACCAGTAACCAACAGTTTTACCGCCCCGTTGGGAAATCTTTTCTTCCAGAATTCCGATTGCATCTTGGAAGTTATCGGCATAACCATATTGGTCTCCATCACCAAAATAGGCAACTAGCTTTCCACTAAAATCTATTTCATCTAGATCGGAGAAAAAGCCTTCCCAATCGCTCTGAAGTTGACCAATATCCCAAGTAGGAGAGCCAATAATCAGCAATTCATATTCATCAAAAGTGCTACTATCCGCCTCGTAAATGGGATGTAATGTCACAACATCATCACCAAACTCATCCCGAATTTTTTCAGCATCAGATTCAGTGTTACCAGTTTGAGTACCGTAAAACAAACCAATTTTTTTTGACATATTGACACCTGATAAATAGTTGTGTGCCCTGCTGGAAAGTCGCCCTGAGAGGTTGGTTAATCTGCCAAAGCATCGACTCCAGTGTTTCAACAGCCACGCAAGTCAAAAACGTTATCTTTTCAGAAAGTTTGCCAATAGCTGAAATACATCACCTGCTTAATGAGTATTAGTCTCAATAACCTTGAAGATATCCTACCAGACTAATTGAGAGTTTTTTTCATTTAAATAGGTAAACTTTTGTTAAGTCTTTCAGGAAACAAACCGAAAACTAGACGAGGCAGCAAGAATTCTCCTACCTTAATTGGTCAAAAACTTCCCACTTACTCGAATAGGAGTATTGAGATGAACGTCTGAACAAAAGAGTTTAGACAAAAAGCGATACAAGACTCGATCTTGCAGGAGTTATGCGATCTTGTCCTTTGGCTGCCTTAAATACGGTAAATCAATCGAGTTACCGTATTTTCATATTAAGAGTGAATAACGCACTCTGCAAGAAGATAGTTTAAATCAAACGGAAATTGTCCCTTATGCCAAAAGACTGGTTTGAATGGCACGATCTCTACAATAGTGAACCAACATTGCAGCAGCGACTGCAAATTGTTCGGGAATATATTTCTCATAGCTTGGATGCATCTTTACCGGGAATCATTCGTGTAGTCAGTGTTTGCGTGGGTGATGGGAGGGATTTATTCGGGAACGCTATCAAAGCACTCCTGTGCAAAAGATGTGTACGCACGACTTGTTGAACTTGTCTAGATTACAATTACTGAAAAAAGTAACTGTTCGTTAAGCTATGACAAATTTGGAATTGATCATTTTTGATTGCGATGGTGTGTTGGTAAATAGTGAACCGATAGTGAATCGTATTTTTGCCGAAACATTAACTGAAGGTGGATTGACAATCACCTATGAAGAAGTCACCCAACAATTTATGGGGAAGTCATTGGCAACTTGTTTGGAGATTATTAAGAAAACCTACGGAAAACCAGTTCCTGCTAAATTGCTTGAACGCTGTAAGGAACGAGAAATCGCTGCATTGCAACAAGAACTCCAAGCAACTGAGGGAATTGCTGCCGTTTTAGAACAGATTACATTGCCAAGATGTGTAGCATCGAACAGCAGTCCTCGGCATATTCAATTCGTTTTACAATTAACGGGATTGTTGCATCAATTTGATGGCAAGCTATATAGCTCTCATCATGTTGAACGCCCTAAGCCCTTTCCTGATGTGTATCTGTATGCGGCTAGCCAAATGGGTAAGACTCCAGAAAATTGTTTGGTAATCGAGGACTCGGTAACGGGGGTGCAAGCAGCATCTGCCGCCCGAATGCAGGTATTTGGTTATACTCCACGAAGTAATCAAGGCAATTCTTCGCATCACGATGCTTTGATTGCCGCAGGAGCAAAGCTAGTTTTTGAGGATATGTATCAATTGCCGATTTTATTGAAATTGTGGAAGTGATTTCAAAGTTTTTGTGGGATATCACTTAAGGTTTACTGAACCCAGGACAATCACCTTATTCATTCTTATACTGTCCAATTTTCTGAAAATTTAGGATATATTGTTGACGACTTTTTTAGCTTAGGTAATCGCCTAGAGTCTGATAAGTCACATTTTCAAAATAAGTGTATTTTGTCAATACGCCCAAATGTAGAAATAAACGACCAATACCTGAAAGTATTCAGTTCACTCTAACTAAATTTCTCGAATTTGGATAGTGGACAGTTCAACTTTAGAGGCATTATTTTGTAACGGAAAAACAACGAGGCTCCGACCAATTTTTCTTCCGAACGCCTTCTCAAAATCTCTTGAAAACTACCTTACAGCCTTAATTTGTGACGAATGGGCGGGTGGTCAAGATAATTCGTAGTTCGTAATTAAAGAATTCAATTACGAATTACGAATTACGAATTACACTTCGGCGGGTTGATATTCTTGTTGTCTTTCCACAAAAGTCTGAACACGGGTGCGGTAGTTTCTCACAGTCTCATCTACCCATTCGCGATCGTTGCTATTTGCATACAAATGCACCAGTGGTTCGCTGGCATCTGGTAAAACTAACAGCCAACTGTCATCGTAGGGTTGACAAATTTTCACTCCATCAATTAATTCTAGATTTTGGGCTGGGTGAGTTTCTACCAAGTAACGCATTAAAGCACCCTTAGCTGTCCACGGGCAACGGACTGTATAACTTTTGTGAATTACACGGGGCAATTCTGACCGCGCCGCAGCAAGCGATCGCTCCTGGATAGTCAACATCTCAATTATCTTGGCAATGCAGAACATAGAATCAAATCCCGGATGCAGTTGCGGGAAAATAAAACCAGTATCTCCACTACCTCCTAATACCACATTCTGGTTTTTCTGGCAAGCCTCCATTAAAGCTGTAGGGTTGGCTTTAGTGCGAATCACTCTACCATCATGGCGACGGGCGACTTGTTCAATAGCACTAGAAGCATGAACTGGTACAACTACTGTTCCTCTGGGGTTAGCAGTTAATATCATGTCTACCATCAGTGCTGTTAACATTTCCCCGCGAATTGGGTAGCCTGATTCATCAACTAAAATTAGCTGTTCTCCATTAGCGGATACTTGCACACCAAAGTTAGCTTTTAATGCCTCCACTACATGACCTAACTGAGTCAGCAATCCTTCGCGATCGGTGATTGACATTGCCGTTTTATTGACACTGGCATTCAATACCACTGCATCAGCGCCAAATTTATCCAACATTTGGGGTAAAACTGCCCCTGATACTGCATAAACATAGTCAATCACCACTTTTGCCCGACTGTTGCGGAGTGTATGAACATGCAATAGTTTCTCAAAAGCAGTGCAATAGCGCTCCATGACTTGGCTGGGGTAAGATACATCGCCAATTTCATGAATTAGCGCCCGCCGCATATCTTCCTTAAAGTAAGCCCCTTCAATTTTCTTTTCCAGGGCTTTGGTGATATTAATGCCCTTGGCATCCATGAATTCAATCAGAATATAGTCAGGGCGGTCTGGGTGTACCCGGACGTGGATACCACCAGCTACCGACATTGTGGGTATAACTGTACGGGCGATGGGGATAGCTGTAGCATCAAGGTTTTGAATGTCAACACCTACCGACATTAAACCTGCAATCAGCGATCGCGTCACCATCCGAGAGACATTACGCTGGTCGCGGGAAACTGTTACTTTAGAACCAGGTTTCAAAGTAGAACCGTAAGCAGCTCCCAATTTCACAGCAAATTCTGGAGTAATGTCGATATTAGCTAATCCTTGAACACCACGTTGACCGAATAAATTTCGTTGGGCAGTGTTCCCCCAAATTAAGTTAATGTTTAAAACTGCCCCTGACTCAATCTTTTTACTGGGCCAAACGCGCACACCAGGGCTAATTTGGGCTTCTTCTCCTACCGTAGAAAGCGAACCTACAACAGCAGCTTCTAATACATGGGCGCGGCGGTCTACACGAGTGCCACGGGAAATTACACAGGCAGAAAGATGTGCTTCATCGCCAATAAATGCCCCATTCCAGACGATGGGACGTTTGAGATTAGCATCAGCGCCAATAGTGACATTATCCCCAATTACGGTTCCTGCCTCAATCTGTACTCTTGCCCCAATACGGCAATTGTCACCAATCACAGCCGGGGTTTCAATCACAGCCGTGCGATCGATGTAAGTATTTTGACCTACCCATAATTCATGAGAAACTTCTTTATAGGCAAAATCCAACTGGACTTTTCGATCTAACGCGTCATACTGAGCCTCACGATAGGCATCTAAGTGACCGACATCACACCAGTAACCTTGAGCAATGTAACCATACATTGGCTCATCTTTTGCTAGCAGTAAGGGGAATAAGTCTTTAGAAAAGTCACATTCAACGTTTGCTGGCAGATATTCCAAAACTTCTGGTTCGAGAATATAAGTACCAGTGTTGACGGTATCAGAAAAAATTTCACTACTAGAGGGTTTTTCTAAAAATCGTCGAATCCGGGCTTCCTCATCAGTAATCACCACTCCAAATTCAATCGGGTTGGGAACCCTGGTTAAAATCAAAGTAGCTTTTGACTGTTTTTGTTTGTGATATGCGATCGCCCCCGTCAGGTCAAAATCTGTTATGCTATCCCCGCTAATCACTAAAAAGGTTTCATCAAGAAGTTCGGCAATGTTTTTTACACAGCCTGCTGTACCCAAAGGTTGGTCTTCTTCGACAGCATAAGTCATCTGAACGCCAAAATCGCTGCCATCTTGAAAATAGTCTCGCAAGACATCAGGTAAATAATGCAATGTTGCAATAACTTCTGTAATTTGATGTCGTTTGAGGAGATTGATAATATGTTCGGCAATTGGTCGATTTAGAATCGGCACCATCGGTTTTGGCAGATCGCAAGTCAACGGGCGAAGCCGCGTTCCCGAACCCCCCGCCATCAGTACTGCACGCATAAATCCTCCTTAACTAGTTACAGCTTTCGCTATTTGAAAAACGTGTCAGATATATTTTGTTTTTCTTTCTCTAGTCTCCTATGGATATTGAGATTTGAGGAACTTCCACAAGATGCATATAGATTGGGGATTGGGGATTGGGCATTGGGCATTGGGCATTGGGCATTGGGCATTGGGCATTGGGCATTGGGGAGAAACTTGTTCAATATTTCTCCCTGTTATCTTTCTCATCCCCCCAGTCCCCAGTCCCCAGTCCCCAGCTTATTGGCAATGATAAAGTTCATATTCGTAGCCGTCTACGGGTGGCAAAGATTGAGTATCAGATATAACACATATTTTCACGGTTTCTGCTACGGGTGCGTGAAAGTTTACCAGCCACAAGTCAAAAGGTCGTGGTAATTTTTTTAAAGTATTTTCCAGAGCAATGGTGGAAGCATTCGGATCTCGATCTTGATGAGCAAGGAGAAACAGGGGATTTTGGAGTGAATTTGCACGTTTAATCTCCCTCGCGACTCCCATCATTTCCCCAGTGTGTACATAAGTTTTGTGGGTGGTGGCAATCAGTACTGGTTTTGGGGATGTTTGTTGAATTAGTTGCACAAACAGGTCAGGACGATAATATTTTTGATAGCCGAGATTGCAAACTACTGTAACTGCACTGAAAAATCCCATTAACCAAATTAACATTACGGCTTTTTTCCCGTTTATTCCCCATTTCCCTATGCTTGTTATCCCATTTTTCCCTGGCTCTGTTTCCATCTGGGGAGGATGCCAACAAACTGCGAGACTTGCGCCTAGTAAAACCACGATCGCGGGAAAGTAAACAAAGTTATATCTAGCACCTCTGGTGAGGTCAATACCCAAAAAGTACGTAAAGATAAAGAATATTGCGATCGCACTGATAACGACTCCAGCAAGTACCTGAATCATCATCCGGCTTTCTGGGTGCTGTAGTTGAAGTTTAATCCCACGCAGCAAAATTGGTACTGCCCAAATAAAGAAAGTCAGCATCACTATTCCAGAAGGAATCACAATCAAAGCTTGAGAAGATTCAACTGGTAATAGGGAAATCATGGCAATCAATGTTCCTAAAGCTTGAAAAATTGGGCTTAACCAATCTAGTCCAACGCGCGAACCTCGAATCCACTCGGTCAAAGCACCACGATTTTCATTCTCTAACAAGGTTGGTATCCAAATTAAACCCGCTACACAAGTACCTATGACAACGGCATAGATGCGCCGCCAAGGAGGAGAGAAGAAAAGAGAAAATTTGCTACTATTTTGCAATTGAAGCCAAGCCAGAAAAATCAAAACTACGACTTCTGTGCAAAGGGTAAGGCTGAAAAAATAATGAGTAGCAATACCTAAAGCATTAGTTACTATCCAGAAAAGTGCT
Organism: Nostoc sp. DedQUE04; assembly: GCF_034530995.1. Taxonomy (NCBI): domain Bacteria; kingdom Bacillati; phylum Cyanobacteriota; class Cyanophyceae; order Nostocales; family Nostocaceae; genus Nostoc; species Nostoc sp. DedQUE04. Next base: position 53,091 of record NZ_JAVRCA010000053.1, read on the forward strand.
ATCCATATAGGTAAAGGTGTGCGGTTTTGAATATGACGTGTGGCAATTACTAAGCAGGTGAGAGAACCAATTACCCATAAGATTGCCAAAGTATAATGACGCGCTTCTTGTGCTAAAAATACGCCATAAGGTGATACTGCCATCATCGCAGCAGTCAAGTGTCCCACTAATGACGAACGAAACGCTACTCTACCTAATACGTAAACACACGGAATGGAGGCAGCACCGAATATAGCTGGTAGCAATCGCGCACCAAATAGCGATATTAATCCTCCATCGCTGTTAAATAACTTCATCCACAGGTAAGCCAGCACAAAATACAGTGGTGGATGATTATCTTGTGTCGCTAAGTTATGAATGACATCACCAATAGTTGCAGCTGGGTTTAGTTGCAGTGGTTGTAATAGGATATCAGGTGCGATCGCTCGATCGAGGGGAACTGATATAAAAGTATTCCCCAAGCTAAACACCAAGGTGGCAAACTCATCAGTCCAAGGAGGCTTTGCAGTCAAGTTGATTAGGCGCAAGCTGATGCCGACAATCAACCATATTAAGATCGCCAAGAGATGAACCCAGAAAGGAGGAAGGCGATGCCAATTATGCCAATGCTTGCGTTGTGAGCCAGAGTTTTTATCTGCCAGAGGCAGGAAATGTATAGCAGATGCAGATAGCAACGAGATAATTTGTTTGTAAAAATAAAATGCACCTTGGAAAAGAACTCTCATTGCTGGGCCTCACAGTCATGGATTTGTAGATTTGACGTTTGAGATTTAAGTTCGTTCGTTCTAAAATCTAAAAACAAAAATCTAAAGCTCAAATCCCTCGTTGTGATTATTTCACGTCTGTGACGCGCCAGCTAAGTTTCAAATTAACCCAGAAATTCCAAATGGTAGCAACTGCGATCGCGATCAACTTAGCTAAATACTGATTTATTTCCAAGATATTATAGAGAAAGTTAATTATTAAAGCTTGTAATATAACTCCTGCCAAACAGACCGCACTGAACTTCAAGAATCGCTTGAAACGTTGATGTGAAGCACGTTGCCTCTGAGAAATATCACTAAAAGTCCATATATCATTCCATAAGAAATTATTTACGATTGCCACTCCAGCTGAAAGAATCGTACTGCGGGTTAAACCTAAATGAATTACAGTACGCAGCAAGTGAAACACCGTTAAATCCACAAACACACCACTAAAGCCAACAAACCCAAAACGGACAAATCGACCGATAGGGAAATTGACTTTTCTTTGCAATCGTCCTACTTTACCTGTGGAAAGCCGCAATCGCACTAAGTGGTGGATGTAATCTATATATTGCTTCCATGTCACCTTACTCTCGCCCTCTTTGCGTTCGCAGAATACATACCCAACTTCGGCAACTTGGTCTACTTTTCCCCGGCCAATTACTTCTAGGAGAATTTTATATCCAACTGGATTGAGTGTTACACCTGCGATCGCACTCCGACGCACCATAAAATAACCACTCATCGGGTCAGAAACTCTGCCCAATACCCCCGGTAAAATTACCAAGCCTAACAACTGAGCGCCACGAGACAAGAAACGCCTAACAACACTCCAGCTACTAACACCGCCTCCTTCTACATGACGGCTAGCTACTGCCAAATCTGCTCCTTGCTCAATATTAGCCAACAGTTGTATTAGTACCTCTGGTGGATGCTGCAAATCTCCATCAATCACCCCCAACACACTACCTGTAGCTGCTTGCCATCCACGAATCACTGCTGAGGATAGCCCCCGTTCCTGTTGGCGTCGCATCACTCGCAACTGGGGGTATTCTGTCGTTAAAGATTGCGCTATCTCCCAGGTTCGGTCTGGGCTATCATCATCTACCACTATTAGTTCATACTTTTCTGCAATAGATTCATCCAGTAATTGACTCAATATGCTGACTACATTCTTAATATTGTCACGCTCTTTATAAGTAGGAATTACTAGAGAAAGATGAATAGAATTATCATCTGTACCCACGGGGTTGGGGGGCAACTCTGAAATCTTTAGCGGGCCGGTTGATACTGTTAACAACGAGTTCGATGAGTTTGTTTTCATATTCCAAATTGCAAAACGAGGGTGTGTAAAGTCCGTGGAAAATAGAATCAAACATCTGGTGCCTTTATTGACTGAACCTAGTTACTCAAAAGTTGAGGAATCCTTTTGTTACAGTTAGTTGCCCTAAAAGTTTAGTAATTTCCGCACTTCGATTCCCAGTATTTTCCTAAATTCATCTAAGTTTTACATCTTACCCCTTATTTTTATGATATTATACGAAGAATTACGTATTTTTAGCAAAACCTCATGTACTTTTAAGTAAACTAAGTCAGCAAATATACAGTTTATTCAGCATATCTTTATAATTATTTAATGAGACTACAGGGAATATTAATTTAGTATGGAGTATCAGAAATTTTGTTAATGTGCTTATACATTATTATGATTTTTACAGCAAGGTAAAAATAAAGTGCAAATATTGATTACATAAGCTTGTTACCCCCGTAAAAACTTATTTGTTGATGCAATAAAGAATTAATTAAACACTACAAAACAAAAAAATCAAAACATTTTTTTTGGAGAAATAGTTAAAGCTATTTCTTCACTGTAAGAGCAGCTATAAATTCCTGTCTGATTTTTGAAAAAGCGAACTACTCCATAAAGTAAGAGGTAGCTAAAGTTTCTTTATTATCTCTTTTTCGGAGTAATTTGATCGACAAAATGAGACGAGATAAGTACAGTCCCATTCTGTCAACGTTTAGCAATATAAAAAATCAGTTTAACAAAAATTAATATATTACTAAATAAGTATACTAATTAGTAGAGACTTGATTTAAAATATGTCAAAAGTAACATTATAAAATCCCCCGGTAGGGCATTGCAAAAAAGAGAAAAATTTTGTTTGTTATTAAAATGATGGCGTAGTTTTATTGCTTGTTTTGAATAAATGAACCTCTAAAAATACAGGGTAGATCATGCATATTCCTGATGGATTTGTTTCTATTCCAGTGGCTGGGGCTACTGGTTTAGCGAGTGTGGCAGCGTTATTTGTTGCCTTCGGGCGATCGCAAGAGGCTTTTGGTATTCGTCGTGCCCCGATATTGGGACTAACCACTGCCTTCATTTTTGCTGCCCAGATGATCAATTTTCCAGTAGCAGGAGGTACTAGTGGTCACTTGTTAGGGGGAACCTTAGCTGCGATCGTTTTGGGCAGTCCTTGGGCAGGAACGTTGTGTATCGCCACAGTTTTAATTATTCAAGCCGTGTTATTTGCTGACGGTGGCATTACAGCCTTGGGAGCAAACATTTTTAACATGGGAGTGATTGGTGTTTGGGTTGGCTGGGTTTTAACCGAAACCTTGCAACGGCTGTTTGGGGGGTCTAAAGGGCGCTTACCCTTGGCTGCTGGGATCGCCGCTGGTGTGAGTGTAGTGGTAGCTGCGATCGCTTGTGCCATTGAATTAGCCCTCTCTGGAACTGCACCGGTAGCCATAGTTTTACCAGCCATGACTGGTGTGCATATTTTGATTGGTATTGGCGAAGGAATGATTACTGGGGGTGTGCTGACTTATCTGGCCACCGCTCGACCAGATTTGTTACCAGGCGAACAGCACGAGTTTCGTGGCTGGTCAGTGCCTATTGTCACCATTTTTTTGATTGCGGGGGTGCTGTCACTCTTTGCTTCAGCATGGCCCGATGGTTTGGAGAAAGTTGCCGAAAATACAGGTTTCATTAACTTAGCCGAGAAAGTACGGATAATTGTGCCGACTCCCTTAGCTGACTATGGAATTGAGGGTTTAGGGCCAATTGGCACTAGTATCGCTGGGCTGGTGGGAGCTGCGGTTTGCTTTGCTGTTGCCTTTGGAATTGCCAAGGTAGTGAAACCGAATAATGCTTAAACTTTCCTTACCGCTACGCTTACAACTGTCTCTAGCGATCGTGGTGGGAGCAGCTTTATTAAAGCATCATGCCTGGTATGGACTAAGTGTATATGGCGCGATCGCACTTTTATGGGCTTGCTTCTTGCGCGTACCAATTCGCCAATTGGGAGGATTACTCGGCACAGAATTGATTTTTTTGTCATTGCTAGCATTGCCCTTGGGATGGGAACGAGCCAGTTTTTTGCTAGTTCGTTCGCTGGTTTGTCTGGTGACGATGAATAGTTTTTTGTTAACCTTACCGCCCCACAGTTTCGGCATTGCCCTGAAAAGCTTACCAGTACCAGCACCTTTAAAGGAAAACTTGTTATTAGCTGGGCAATATATGGAAATTTTGTTCTCAGAAGTAACGCGGATGCGGCGCAGCGCTCAACTACGCGGTTTGAATGGAACTACGGGATGGTTGCGCTATGCCAGTGCAGCCATGATTGGAGCTTTGTATCTCCGCAGTCTAGATCGAGCCGAGCGAGTCTATGCGGCAATGGTAGCTCGTGGTTACAACGGACAATTACCCATAGATTCTACCCTTAGACCAAAAGAACGTTTTGCCTTATTACTAGCTTGGGCGATCGCTGCTAGTGTAACTCTAACTTCTTACAAGATTTAACCCACTCGTTAGTACAGACGCGACTAATCGCGTCTCTCACTAAAACGCGATTAATCGCGTCTCTACTCCCTTACATATTGAGTTTGTAAATTTTGAAATCATTAACTTCTAATCCTCAATTATCAACCGATAATCCCCATGCAGCCGTAGTCGAGGTTAAGAACCTGGTGTATGCATATTCCCACCAGGAGCCAGTATTACAGGAAATATCTTTTACCTTGAACAAAGGCGATCGCGTTGCATTGATGGGAGCAACAGGTTCTGGAAAAAGTACCTTGTTGGAGAACTTAATCGGCTTAAAACAACCGCAATCTGGGAAAATAACGATTAATGGCATTCCTGTAGAACCACAAACTTTACCCCAAGTGCGTCGTCAAATTGGCTTTAGCTTCCAAGATGCCAACGACCAACTATTTATGCCGACTATCTTAGAAGATATTACCTTTGGGCCACGTAACTATGGAATCAAACCAGCAGAGGCTAGCGATCGCGCTAGGCAGTTATTAGCTGATTTTGGTCTAGAAGCCTACGCTAATCGTTCCGCCCACGAACTTTCTGGTGGACAAAGGCGCCTAGCCGCCCTGGCCTCAATTTTAGCCCTAGAACCAACAATTCTAATTTTGGATGAGCCAACTAACGGTCTCGATCCAGCATGGCGTCGTCATTTGGGGCAAGTATTATTAAAGTTACCTGTGCAAGCGATTTTAATTGCTTCCCACGATCTAAATTGGTTAGGCAGAGTCACTCAACGCGCTTTGGTACTGTCTGGTGGTCGTATTCAAATAGACAGCGATATTCAAGCACTGTTACAAGATGGTGCTACTTTAGACCAGTTGGGTTTGCCGATAGATTGGTGATTTGGGCATTGGGCATTGGGCATTGGGCATTGGGCATTGGGCATTGGGCAGGGGAGCAGGCGAGAAATTACAGTAAGTTTTTCCTCCTTGCCCCTCTGCCCAATCCTCTCATTTACCCGTAATATTGGATACTATATTGTGGGTTTTATTGCTGTTGGGGTGTTAATGTCTGTTTTACGTAAATATACTGTTCTTGCTCCTGTGAGCCTAAGTATTGCTTTGTTAGTTGCTAGTTGCAGTGACAATAAAGTTTCTCAGTGTCAGCGACTAATTCGAGTTGTGAATGCTGGAACTTCTCTAATTGATAAAAATAAAGGAACGCAAGTGATAACTAGCATACAGCTATCTAAAGATTTAGACTTTGTGACTAAATCCATTGGAGAACTGAAGCTAACAGATCCGAAGCTGAAAGAATTTCAAAGCAGTTTTGTGAAAATTTTTCAAAATCTTAGTCAAGCGATCGCCAAAGCAGGTAAAGCGCTTGGTGCAACCAAGACAGCACAAGCCTCAGAATCTGGCAGAGAAAAAATCCAAAAGGCTAGAGTCGAAATTGATTCAGCACTGACAACAGCTACAACTCTTGGCAAACAGTCAGATACATTAGTGAATCAGATGAATAAGTATTGTAGCGAGCCAGAATAATCTATCTGGGGCATTGGGCATTGGGCATTGGGCATTGGGCATTGGGCATTGGGCATGGGGCAT
>NZ_JAVRCA010000054.1:0-59041 GCF_034530995.1 Nostoc sp. DedQUE04
TTATCAATTCAGCGCGGCTGGGTCGTTTTGTGTTGCTTAGTCTAAATTCCAGTAAAAATTGTTCAAGAAGTTTCTCTGATCAGTATTGGGAATTTTGAAGAATCAAACGATTGGTATATCATTCGAGCTGAAATTCGTGATGCTATCTCTTTAATCGTTCATCCTCCTGGTGCATCCAGTTTTACAATTAATCCAACAAAGCACGGCAATGGTGTCAAGCCAATCAAAGATGCTTGCATGATTGCATTGAGAGATAAATTTGGATGGAGTCTCGAAACTTCAATTAATTATGCAACTCGATCGCCAGGAAAGGTAGATGCAACAAAGATCATTGACAACTATCTTTTTGCGCTTGAGTGGGAAACGGGCAATATCTCTTCAAGCCATCGAGCAATGAATAAACTGAGTCTTGGATTACTACGGGGTGTTTTTTTAGGCGCTGTCTTGGTACTCCCCAGTAGAAAACTCTACCCTTATCTAACCGATCGGATTGGCAATTATGAAGAGCTAGAGCCGTACTTTGATGTTTGGCGGGCAATTCGCATTGAAGAAGGTTTTCTTGCAATCTTCGTGATTGAACACGATCTCTTAGATAACAATGTACCAAAGATTACCAAAGGAACAGATGGTCGTGCATTAGTCTAAATTTTCCTGCATGAATAGCTATGTAGAGTAAGGAATGGGCAGTTGTAATGCAGTTGTTTTGCCTTGTTTCAATTTCTTGCTTCCCCTTGCCGATTCCCATTGCTCTACAATTCCATTAGCTAAGTCAGTCAAGCGTTCTACTGCTGGCTCTGTATCTCCAATTTCTGAACCAATCCAATAACGGTGTAGTTTTTCTGCTGCATAAAATGTAGTACCAGAACCCCCAAAAGGATCAACCACAATCTGCCCTGGATCAGATGCCATTGCGATAATCCGCTCTAGCATAATGGGAGCCAGTTCATTAGGAACTCGTTTTTTGTGCCGACGATGGCGAACGGGTGGAATATCAGTCCACATCTCCTCAGTTAACGTCCATAAAATTTCAGTAGTGGAAGCTTCAGGGGCATCCTCCCAAACATCTTCTGGCATATCCCAGACATCCATTAAGTTGATGCCTTTTTCATTGAGGCTTTTTCTATGCCCACCATAATCACGAATCTCTTTGCCACAGTGCCGACAGAGTTGAATCGGTGTGTAGATTTTGTTGAAAACGGCTGGCTCGCCTTTTGTATAATAGATCAGTCCGTAGTGAGCCGGAGACATTTTTTTACCTCTAGGAAAAGCCTTTGGCATTCTGCAAGCAATCCAATGCCGAAACCACATTCCTTTACGATTGAGGTATGCGCCGTACTCCATACACCATTTGGGCAAGTTGAAAATAAATAAGCTGCTACCTGGTTTAAGTATGCGAATGCTTTCATCAAGCCACTGGTACGACCAGCTTAAATACTGATCTGCCTCCATCCGATCGCTTATACCTTCGCCATATTCTTTACCAAGATTAAAAGGTGGGTCGGCAAATACCAGATCCACTGACTCATTAGGCAAAGCTGATAGAAGTTTAAGGCAGTCTCCTTGGTAGAGTATGCCATGCTCACTGATGTAAACCTGTTGCAGCCCTTGTTGAGTTGCAACATCAGGTGCGATCGCTTGAAACGGGAGCATTGACTTAACCTTTAGTACATTAGTATAGCTTGAGTATAGAAACTCTATTGACTATTGACAATAGAGTTTTCTTGAGAGTTTGTACTGCGTGGCTGATAGGGTTTTCCAGGAGGTTGATTCTTATACCTCTGTACCTCAGCAACTTCTATGTAATAGTAACGCCCAAGTTTGCAAGCTATAATCTGACCATTCTTAATTAGGTCATGAATTCGCTGACGAGTTACATCAAGTAGCTTGGCAGTTTGAGCTACAGAAAGTAATTCCGGGCTATCATCATTTGATCCGGAGTCTGTCATAGGATGAAAATGCTTTAATCACCGGAGCCAATCTTTTTTAGATTGCATATTCAAGGATAACTAAAATTTTCTGAAAGAGATACCAGAAAGCGCCAGCCAGCAGTAAGTCGGAGGGCTTGAGCGCAAGCGTAACCTGCCGCAGACATCGCCCCTACCCTATTTCCCACCCCTTGGGTATTTTCGGCGGACACCAAAAGAGGTTTTTGCTAGACACACCAAGGGATTCTAGAATTCCTCGCATTACCTCTGTGCAGTACATCCAGTGTCCCAAATCGTCATACATGCGATCGGGATTAAACTCGACATTGTAATGCAGCACATTGGGAAGGTCTAAAAACTCATCATCGCTTTGGGGAGAAAGAAGCAAGAGATGAAATGGCTTCCCCTGACATTGTTTTTCCAGCTTGTTGACTAAATCTAACACACCACCGCGATCGCTAATTCCTGTGCGAACAAAAAGCACTTTGTCGCAGTGCCGCAGTGCGTACCAAAACCTTTCAGCGCGTGCCGTGTAACGAACCCGCATCCGTTCATAGACGGGAGACATATCTTGAACAGCGTTGTCTGTCTCCTCAACTTCATGGGCAAAGGATAAACCCGACCATTTACCGTGGTAAATCCTGCCTGCATCAGGGCTGTAGTGCAGAAAAGCAGGGTTCCACATCTCATCAAAACCAGTTTCAATCGCATCTGCAACATCTGCAATATTAGTGGTGCGCGTTAAATCAAACGGAAAGGCGGGGCCATCGTACTCCATTTTATACAACATCATACGGACGGCACAGCGATCGCCAAGGGGAAGAATTGCCACACGGTTGATATCTGATAAGTCACATTTGTATTGGAAAAATACCGCAGACTTAGGTGGTGCTTTTACCCGGCTTTCTAGCCCATCTTTACCAATCATCATTGTGCGAAAAGGGACATCAGGATAAAGCGGATCTTCATAAACACCCGATGGCATGGCTTTAAGGGCATTGCAAACTTCCGTCCACATCGGCTGAATGTTGTACTCGTTATCTGATTCGTTGATTATCCAGAGGTGGCGTTCATCCGTTTGCAAAATCTCCAGATGTCCGTCATAGAATAAAACGTTGTTCGGCGAAAAAAGATTGAAGGCGGGACTATATTCTAAATCGGTATTTGGGGGGATGTTTATTGTAGTTGCGATCGCCCCATTCTCTACAACGAAGAAGGGGAGCGTTCCTGGTTGGGTATCCTTGGCAATATAAATACCTGGTATCAATCCCGTCTGACTTTGCAGTGCAGTTTGTAGTTCTTGCCAATACGGAGCGATCGTGTAGCTGTATTGCGATGTATTAATAATCCGTAAACGCTTCTCTTCCATACAGACAGAGACATTAAAACCCACATTATCAAAGTAAATGGGAAATTCATTCGGTTCGCGGAAGCGTTGTTTTTCTGCTAATTCGTCTTTGTCGATATCGAATAATTGCTGGTCGATCTGCTGATACATGAGGCTATGACCAACTGTATTCGGGTGAGCCGGATCGAAGGATATCCCCGCTTTCCATCTTCCTTGTCCATCATCTACAGCAGCCAACCAATCCAATACAGGTACGCCCCAATTTAGCATCCGGTTGTGTGTATCTCGGATCAGCCAGTAATGTTCCTGGGAATAATCGCCATTGGGATAGACACCGCCCAGAATTGGAATTGCCCCGATGTCTCGTGTCATTTTCACAAGTTGCTGCAAGCCACTTTCAAACCGCCGTTGTATTGCTCGTCGTTCGTGAGGGGGACAGAAAGCTAACCCTTCGTTACCCAGAGACAAGGCAATGATGACGATATCCGGGTGTTCTGGGGTGACAAACCAAGGGAATCGAGCGATCGTTCTGCTGACATTCGCTCCCACCTCTGACACATTCACGAGTTTATGCCCATATTTTTGCTGTAAAGCTTGTGCCAACTGCCAAACCCAACCTTTCAAAAACCAGGCTTTATGACCTAATGCAACCGAACTACCAATGACTACGATTTTTAAACCTTCAGGCTCTCGATCCAGGGGGACTTTAACAGCAGGTTTCTCAATATATCCAAACGGATAAGGTTGTAAATAACCGAATGCGCCATCATCCACAATAATTGTGCTGGCACAATTTTTAGAATCGATTGGAATCCAGCGGTTTGTATCTAGTAAGCTCTCCCATTGGGCGTTGCCGTTGACATCGAATAGCACATACTTGTATTCAACTTTCTGTTGACCGCCTGACTCTTGAATGTCAATTTCATCTGTCCACCATAAAGGATAGCGATCGCCACTTGTACGCAGATGAACACATTTACTAATATCCCACAATCCCAACTCTGGAGTAGAACCCACCAGACCAATGGATTCGCCCGTTTGAGTGTATGCATTGATCTCGAATCGATACATAGAGTTTATCCTGATTTAATGAGGACAATACCAAACGGCCAGCTGAATCCTTAAACCTGCTTTGAGAATATCACATAGAACTCTTAAGATTCCGGTATTAATCTTTTTAAGTATACTGAAGCTCTGATTTACATCACTCAAAGCTATAGCAGGCAAGCTTTTCAAAAATAAAATCGGCTCTTTATAGAAGAATCTTATACTGATTAAATATAATTTATTGTATTAAAAGTCATAACACAATTAAGAACAAATCAAAAAAAGGATAAGATTAAGTTAAATTGGTTCTATCGCTCTCTTTTATATAGTTAGAGCCAGAAAAGCATTTTTACGTAAGTGTTACAAATAGTTTCAATTAAAATTAATACTTGCCGAATAATTTTTAGCAATAATAAGTTAAGCAAGTTGAGATTTAGCTCAGTATGGATAACTTACCTCAAAACGATTCTAGCTCCCCTGCTGGGGGTGGTTTACCTGTGATTCAGTATTGGGTAGAAAAAACTCTCTCATCACAAGGGTTAAAATTATGGCAAACTCTCAATCATAAAAGTGCATGTTTATCCTGCGCTTGGGGCACGGGTGGACAAAAAGGAGGGTTTGTTAATGAAGCGGGAGAATATTTACAACGCTGTGCTAAAAGTGTAGAGGCGATCGCTGCGGAATTGCAACCAGGAATTAAGCGAGATTTTTTCCGAGAAAAAAGCATTAGTGAATTACAAAAACTGACTTCTCAAGAATGCGATTCCTTGGGTAGATTAAGTTATCCTCTGATTCTCAGATCGGGTTCATCCCATTATCAACGTATAAGCTGGGAAGAAGTTTACCAGATCGCTACACAAGCCTTTAATTTCCCACCAGCCCGAATTGCTAGTTATAGTTCTGGACGCTCATCTAATGAAGCTGCCTATTTACTACAATTATTAATGCGATCGCTAGGTAGTAATAATCTAGCAGACTGTTCAGATTTGTGTCATGCACCCTCAACAGTAGGGTTAAAAAAAGTTTTCGGCTCAGGTACATCGATGGTGAGTTTAGAAAACCTAAAACATAGTGATTGTATCGTTTTAATTGGTTCTAACGCCCCTGCAAATCATCCACGACTGATGAACGAATTGATCGAATTGCGGGAAAGAGGCGGGAAAGTAATTATTATTAATCCCCAAATTGAAATCGGTTTAGTTAAATTTGCGTCTCCTGCATTTCCGATCAAATCTTTACTTACAGGAGGTTCAGATATATCTTCTTTATATTTACAACCAATTCCTGGTAGTGATGCTGCATTATTTGTCGGATTGCAAAAATCTCTGATTGAACAGAATTTGATTAAAATAGAATATCTAAAATCTTATACACAAAATTGGCAAGAAGTTGTAGATTACGCTAATAATATCTCGTGGGATAACATCACTAGCACCTGTGGCTTATCCCAAGAAGAAATCACAGCAACAGCTTATATAATTGGTAAATCAACGCGTGTAGTTTTTGCCTGGGCAATGGGTATAACTCAACACTCTAACGGCGTGGATAATATTTTTAGTATTGCTAATACAGCCTTAATTACAGGTAACGCTGGTAAAATTGGTGCTGGGACAATGCCCATTCGAGGACATTCCAATGTGCAAGGCTTTGGTTCAATGGGTGTTACTGTAAACTTGCGAGAAGAAATCAAACAAGCACTGTCTCAATTATTAGGAAAAACTCTAAATGAAACTCCTGGCTATCATACCCGTGACTTAATCGCAGCAGCAGAATTAGGAAAGATAGATACACTGTTTTGTTTAGGGGGTAATTTGTATGCAGCTAATCCAGACTTACAGCAAGTAAAACAGGCATTATCGCAAATAGAAACCATATTTTATGTAGCTACCAAACCAAACTTAGGACATTTCCACGGATTAGGGAAACAGCAAACTTTAATATTACCTGTATTCAATCGGTTTGAAAATCCTCATAAAACAACAACTGAATCTGGTAATAATTTTGTACGGTTAAATGATGAAGGTAAAAGTCATTTAAAAGCGCCTAATGCCGATCTAATTTCGGAAATAGAATTAATCACAGAAATTGCTCATCGTTTACATAGTGAAACACCGATAAATTGGCGTAAGCTGCAAGATACAGCTTATGTGAGAGAATTAATTGCTAAAACTATTCCTGGCTATAAGAAGATTGGCACAATTGACCAAACTAAGCAGGAGTTTATCATTGAAGGGCGGATTTTGGATGAACCGAAATTTCCCACACCTGATGGTAAAGCACAGATGTTTGTCACACCTTTACCGCAATTATCAGTACCAACTAAAGCAGCGTTTGGTGTAGCAGAAAATCAGCCAGGAATTGTAGTAATTTTAGGAACAGGGCGCAGCTATGGCCAACATAATACTGTAGTTTATCGCAGTGAAGATAAATATCGAGGTATGCCTCATCGTCACTGTATTTTAATGAATTCTCTAGATGTCAAAAAAGCGGGATTTCAGGAGCATCAGCGAGTAATAGTGAAAGGCGATCGAGAAGAATTAGACAATATTGAAATTATTTGTGGGGCGATTCTTGAAGGTGTAGCTTTTATGTTTTATCCTGAAGCTAATATTCTATTTAAAGCAAAAATTGATCCGCAAAGTGGCACACCTGCTTATAAAAGAGTTCCAGTTTGTATTATAGGTTCTCGACTTCTTTAAGAACAGGCGAATCCAGGCTTTGAGTTTTTGTTGTTTGTAGACATCAGTTAAATTATTGAGAGTAAATTGTAATAAATAAACTTATTACCCGTTGTTTCAGAAGACTTGAAATGCTTATTCCACAATCAGTTTTGTTACTACTCAGCTAGGATGTGCCTGAATACAAGCATCAGAAAAACATAAATAAATATTAATATCTTAATAGTTATATATAAGTTAAGAGTTAAATAATCTTAGGAGAAATAAAAATACCTGGGATTTGCATCGGCAGTTGTATTTGCTGCTAGATAGTAGTGATGCAGATCCTTTCTCAACCTAGAATAACAATTTTTTAGCTGGTACTGGTAGGCATCCTGAGTCGGTGACTGCCGATAAACCTTGCGTTTGAACATGAAGGGAGCAACAATGAGTAGTAATCTAGCCATCAAACTGCGCTCTGGAACTCAACAAGCCCACACATCAGCGGAAAATGTGGCATTCATGAAATGTTTTTTGCAAGGAGTTGTGGATAGAGACTGCTTCGCTAAATTCTTAAGCAACTTGTATTACGTCTACAGCGAACTAGAAGCGGCATTAGAGAGCCATAGAGAACATCCTGTGATTAGTGCGGTTTACTTTCCTGAACTTAATCGCCAATCCTCACTCGAAAAAGACATGGTGTTCTATTATGGGGATAACTGGAGAGAGCAAGTTACAGCCTCACCTGCTGCCCAGAGCTACATTGAGCGCATTCGGGAAATTTCTGTTAGTGAACCAGCCTTGTTGCTAGGTCATGCCTACACTCGCTACATGGGCGATCTTTCTGGGGGTCAAATGCTACAAAAAGTTGCTCAGTCAGCCCTAAAGCTTTCTGGGTATGAAGGCACATCCTTTTACAACTTTGAGCAAATTCCTGACAAAAAGGCATTTAAGGATAAGTATCGTCAGACATTAAATGCATTGCCCGTTGATGATATAACAGCAGAACGGATTGTTGCAGAAGCTAATAATGCCTTTGGGTTCAATTTAAAGATGGCTCAAGAGTTAGAGGGAAGTTTAATTAAAGCACTCGGTCAAGTTCTCTTTAATAGCCTCACTCGTTCTCAAAATTCAGGTAGCACTGAAATAGCTGCGGCTAATTAATTTTGTCGTTTGTCATTTGTCATTTGTCATTTGTCATTGGGCACAAGAGGCAAAGGGAAAAAACTTACTGTATACTGCTCCCCTGCCCCCTGCTCCCTGCTCCCCTGCCCCCTGCCCCCTGCCCCCTGCTCCCTGCCCCCTGCTCCCCATTAATCGCGTCTCTACCTACTCCCTTCATTTATTGGAAAGCAACTCAATGGTTTTTCTATTACCTGGTGTTAAGTTCGATCTGGATCTGATTCAAAAGTACGACACTCGCGCACCTAGATATACCAGTTACCCGCCCGCTACAGAGTTAAGCGAAACATTCACTGAAACTGATTTTAAGGCCGCGATCGCCGCCTCGAATCAACGCAAAACCCCTATGAGTTTGTATTTCCATATCCCTTTTTGCCAAAGTGCTTGCTACTTCTGCGGCTGTAATACAGTAATTTCCAACAACAAGAATATTGCTAAACCTTACGTGGAGTCTTTGGTTGAAGACATTAAAAACACCGCAGCTTTAATCGATTCTGATAGAAAAGTGCTGCAAATCCACTGGGGAGGTGGTACTCCTAATTATTTGGAGCGTCACCAAGTAGAATTTTTATGGAAAAATATCAATCGCTATTTCAACATCGATCCCCAAGCAGAAATCTCAATTGAGATTAATCCCCGCTATATCGATAAAAACTACATTTTCTTTCTGAGAAAGATTGGATTTAACCGCATTAGTTTTGGCATTCAGGATTTTAATCGCCAAGTTCAAGTAGCTGTTAATCGCGTACAGCCAGAAGAAATGCTCTTTGATGTCATGAGTTGGATTAAAGAAGCTAAGTTTGAAAGTGTGAATGTAGACCTAATTTATGGTTTACCTTATCAAACACGTGAGACATTTCAAGAGACGCTGAAAAAAACAATTGAATTAGATCCTGACCGAATTGTTGTGTTTAACTTTGCTTATGTGCCGTGGCTCAAACCGACACAAAAAAATATTCCTCAAGAGGCACTACCCCCAGCACAGGAAAAGTTAGAGATTCTGAAAATGACCATTGAAGAATTGACGAATAACCAATATCTATTTATTGGAATGGATCATTTTGCTAAAACTAATGATGAACTAGCGATCGCTCAACGCAATGGTACTCTTAAACGCAATTTTCAGGGCTATACTACCCATGCCGAGACAGAATTATTTGGTTTTGGTGCCACATCCATCAGTATGTTAGAAGATGCTTATGCTCAAAATCACAAGGAGTTAAAGGATTATTATCAAACACTGGCAGCAAGTAGTTTACCTATTAGTAAAGGTATCAAGCTCACTCAGAATGACATTATTCGACGGGATGTGATTATGAGTATTATGTCTCATTTTCAGCTTCATAAGCAAGATATTGAAAACAAATATCATATCAGTTTTGATGAATATTTTTCTGAGGAACTAGAGGCGTTAAAACCACTAGAAGCTGATGGTCTAGTCAGTTTATCAAAAAATCAGATTCAGATTACCGACATCGGTAGATTACTAGTAAGAAATATTGCCGTCATATTTGATACTCATACAAGAACGCGAGAGACAAAGTTTTCTCGTGCTATTTGATATCGCTTCTGCAAATCTTTACCACATATTATCCCCTCAATCTATCTGAAAAATAAAATTTGAGGGGATATTATTAAGACTATAGTAATCCAATTTTATGTTTGAACTTATTTGTGTGGTGCATGAAGCGCAGTGCAAGCGGATAGGCAGTCAAAAGGTAATTGGAATAAAGTTGTTAAATAAAAATCTACAAAAATCTTGGTTAATTAATTATTTATATAGATAATTAACGATCGGTTATAACGAAAATTATCAAAAGTTGAATGAATAAATACTTTTAATACATCCCCAAGAAGTTAGATACGAACTTTATACCTGAAGACAGAGATAAAAAATAATATATTGATTAGCTAATTAACATTTAGTTTTGCTGACAATAATTATGTCTATGATTAGATGTTTTTAATAACTTCTAGCTTAAAATATGCAAAAATTTTCGTTTAACGTTAAAAAGATGTAAAAAACGTAAATTCTCATCCAATTCTGAATATGAAAGTATTGTGTATAACTTTTGGATTTAACATTTACCCCATCTGGTAGAAAGAATTTGGAATTAGAGTTGATAACTTAGATATTAAGTGAGTGAGATTGTTGAGGCGGTTATGAGTATTATTGCTTGGATAGTTTTAGGACTTTTGGCAGGTGCAATCGCTAAAGCTATTTATCCTGGTTCTCAAGGCGGCGGAATTCTCTCCACAATGATTTTGGGTATCATTGGTGCTTTCGTCGGTGGAACTTTATTTACCTTGTTAAGAACAGGAACTCTGCAAATTACTGCGGCTGGCGCTGGTTTAACTCTTCCTGGTATTTTAGTGGCTGTGCTTGGTGCAATTGTTGCTATTTATCTGTGGGGATTAATCAGAAGAAGCAGCAATGCATAATCGCTGATTGGCAGTTATCAACCCTGAGATAACTACTGGACTTTTTCA
Source organism: Nostoc sp. DedQUE04 (assembly GCF_034530995.1). Lineage (NCBI taxonomy): Bacteria > Bacillati > Cyanobacteriota > Cyanophyceae > Nostocales > Nostocaceae > Nostoc > Nostoc sp. DedQUE04. The sequence goes on from NZ_JAVRCA010000054.1 coordinate 10,650, forward strand.
ATCTTTTAGTTCACCAGTTTAAAAAGCTAAAAAACATCAAATTAGCTCTATCTGGAAAAATACTAAAAGATAAATCAATTAATTCTGAAACATCATAACCTTGGGAAGTGTAGATCTATGTTTTTCCACAAAAAAGAGCCTATTCATGCAGTTAACGTAAGTGAACCAAACCCACGTTTTGCTCAATTGCTACTAGAGCAGTTTGGCGGAGCTACTGGAGAACTTAGTGCAGCGCTTCAATATTGGGTGCAATCATTCCATGTCGAAAATGCTGGCATTAAAGATATGCTCCAAGACATTGCAATTGAGGAATTCAGCCATTTAGAAATGGTTGGTAAACTCATTGAGGCTCATACTAAAAATGTAGATCAAACAGAGGCTTACAAGAGTACTCTTTTTGCAGTCCGAGGAATTGGGCCTCATTTTCTAGATAGCCAAGGTAATGCTTGGACTGCAAGTTACTTGAATGAGGGTGGAGATGTAGTACGTGATTTAAGAGCTAACGTTGCAGCTGAAGCTGGCGCTCGTCAGACTTACGAAGAGTTGATTAAGTTGGCAACCGATAAAGGAACCCAAGAGACTTTAGTTCATCTGTTAACACGAGAAATTTCTCATACTCAGATGTTTATGAAAGCTCTAGATTCGCTAGGTAAGTTGACAGATCCATTCTTTGGTAATATTAAGCCCGATGAAACTGTTGCTCTTTACTACAACCTGTCTACAAACGGAAATGGTCAAGATGAGCGTGGGCCCTGGAATTCTGAGCCAACATTCAAATACATTGCTAATCCGCTAGAAAGCCACTCTTAATTGCATAGCTTGATTTTGAGTAAAGAGATGATTGGGAGATTCTCAAAAAATTCCACTCAGAAAGTAAAGTCGGTTATTTGCTCACCTGATTTAGCAAATTTTAGGCTGTTTCACTACATCTAGCAGGCAAAAAAATTCCCGACTTTTCTAATAAGTCGGGAATTTTCGCTGAGTATTTGGCTATTACACCAATTAAAAATAGCTATAGCTATAAATATTCAGAAACACTGAAAAATTCCTAGCGATCGCTTCTTCAATTTCTACCTCGATATTTCTAATTTTAGAAATTAATTCAACTAAAAATCTGGAGATTAACTTGTGATTGTCAACGCTACATCAAATGGTTGGGAAGTCATTTATCATCGTGCCCATGCTTTATTAGCAGCTCAACTGGCTGGACAATGGCAACGTAAAAATGCTCCCGTAAGGTTATATGAAACAATAGCTGCAATTTCTCATCACGACGATCTAGAAAAAGAGTGGGAAGAAGATATTCTAACTGAAGCGGGTGCGCCAAAGGACTTCATGCTCTCCACAAATGCCGATTTAGATGCAGGTGTCGATAAATTGGCTAATTTGGCAAAGAATGCCCTTTACCGTGGACGATGGGTAGCTCTATTAATTTCCATGCACATCAGCCGTTTAAATGAGTCCAGCCGGGGTAAGTCCTCAAAATTAGACAAACTTTTAGACGAGCAACTTCAAAATCAGCAACGTTGGCGTAAAGAATTGGGCATCAAAAAGGAGGAAGTTGATGCAGCCTATGCATTTATGCAATGGTGCGATCGCCTTTCTCTCATTTTATGCCAGCAGGAACTACCTGACGATGAGCGGTTTTTAGAAATTAGCAAGGGCCCTGAAGGTGAGCGCTATGACATCATGCAGCGCAGTGATAACTTGGTTGTTGTCAAACCCTGGCCCTTCCAAAACGATAAATTCACGGTCAATGTCGAAGCCTGTGATCTCTCTGAGGTGAAATTTCAGAGTAGCACCGAATTAACTCAAGCACTACAAGAAGCCCCGATCAAGGTACTAGAGTGGAAATTTGTTAAGAGTTAGATGCATAAAGCTTACAGCTATTTTGCTGAAAATAGCTGTAAAAAAACTAGGTTATGCGATCGCACCCTTCTATCAAATCCCTACTTATTCTGACAATGACGATCTGAGTAACGACTGCTGATGAGATACCAGAAGTAGCGATCGCATTTAGTGCTAAGGGCGTGATAGCAGTTTTAATTGTTTTAATTTTTATCTAAAGATGTAGTTTTAAAATACATTGATTATTACTTATGATAGTTCCTCTACATCATTCCAATCAGTGAAAGTAAATATACTTAATAACTGAGGTTCAAAGCATGGACTCAACAGGTAAGGTTCAAACTGTGAACTCGTCCTGGTCTCTTCCACTGCCGTTGAAAGAGTATGCAATGAGCCGAGTAACTGTCTACTATTATAGCGACAGATGGGTTCCAATCAAATATTGTTCTTTGGAAAAGGCAATTTTGCTTCACCAAAAGGCAAGAAGAGAAGGCAAGGAAATTTTTTTATTTCCTGCTAATATAGACCCTAATCAATTCTCAAACTCTTTTAACTGAAATGCATTGAGGTAGACTATCTTTCCAACATCTTGGCAACAAATTATTCAGCTATAGAGGCGTACATATATATGTACGCCTCTAATTGTAAATGTGGTTAGAAATGTGTGCCAACTTGAAAGCCAAAGGTGTGGCGATCGCTATAATATACAACTGCATTAGGTGGCCTAAAGGCTGTATTTACATATATTTCATCAAAGATATTACTGCTTAGTACTACGATTGCTAAGTCCAAATATATACGTAATAAAAGTTGTTTGAGCTACTAAGATTCCGAGCGCTGTACCACCAAGTGCTACCCTAGCTTGAAAACTTCCAAGCTCATCAAGCTTTTGGGTTTCAATAAATGTTGTGCGTTCGAAATTGAATTGCCATCTTGCTGCTTCTGAGTTGCCAAGATAACTCAGAGGTAGACTTAGAATATAACCAAGAACCGTAAATGCTAAAGCTGTAGGAATAGTCAGCTTCAAATTTTGAAATATTAATGAGCGCATGGAAAAAAATTAGCTAAATTTAAAGTTTTTGCAACAATTTTAATAGTTAAAAATACTAGCCAAAGGTTGAACTTTAGTATTTTGAAAGTTGCAGATAAATTTATTCTAGTATCAAACCAAACCAGAACGCAGTGCGACAACTGCTGCTTGCACGCGATCGTCTACTGCTAATTTATTCATAATCCCTCGGACATGAGTTTTGATGGTATTGGGACTAAGATAGAGCTTTTCGGCAATTTCTGGGTTGCTCAATCCATCTACCATCAGCTTTAACACTTCTAACTCGCGCCCTGATAAGTTGGCGGTGTTGGTGGTGGGTGAAGGCGGTTTGAGATTGTCAATTACTCGCCGCGCAATTTGGGGATCGAGATAGGCTGCACCATCAACTGCGGCTGCGATCGCACTTAACAATCTTTCCACACTTGCACCTTTGATACAATATGCATCTGCACCGCTAGATAGTGCCGCAATAATTTCTGTCTCCGTTTGATGAGATGTCAGCATCACTACATGAGTTGCTGGTAGCGCCGCCTTAATTTGCTGTGTCGCGGCAATACCATCCAATCGCGGCAACCCAATATCCATAACCACCAAATCAGGCTTCAGTTGCAGTGCGGCTTGAACTCCTAAATAACCATCTTCAGCTTGTCCAACAATCTCTAACTGAGGATGAGCCATTAACGATTGCTCTAATCCCAATTGCATCATCGGATCGTCTTCGACAATTAACACGCGCAAGGGCGGAGCATTGACGGGTAAATTTAAGGGATAGCGAGTATCTAAAGACATTTTTATTAATTATTTGTCATTTGTCATTTGTCATTTGTCATTTGTCATTTGTCATTTGTCATTTGTCATTAGTTATTAGTCTTTTGGCTTTTGTTTTTTGCTTTTTTCACCTGCCAATAACCAATGACAATACAACTCTTAGAGAGGCTGCGTCAACGGCTTACCTCGACTTTGCTCGGTACAAGTCGCTCAGTACAAGTTACCAATGACCAATGACCAATGACCAATGACAAATGACCAATTATTATTCTTCCACGCGATAGCCTAACTCTGCTAAACTAATCCGCGACTGTCGCCATTTTGGCTGGACTTTCACAAATAATTCTAGATAAACTTTGCCAGCGATTAATTTTTGGATTTGTTCGCGGGCTTCACTACCAATAGCTTTAAGCATTGCTCCACCTTTGCCAATGAGTATGCCTTTTTGGGAATCACGCTCGACGTTGATGGTAGCAAGTACACGGGTAATGCTGGGAGTTTCTTCTACTAGGTCAATGGCGATCGCTACTGAATGGGGTACTTCTTCACGAGTCAATAATAAAATTTGTTCTCGGATCAATTCACCCATAATAAAGCGTTCTGGCTGGTCAGTTACCAAGTCTGGAGGATAATATAATGGCCCAATTTCTAAATGTTTAATTAATAATTCTTGAAGTTGCGGTAATCCGGTACTAGTCTTGGCAGAAAATTTCACGATTTCCCATTCATGAGACTGGGCCATCTGAGCGTAGCTATCATCTAGAAACTGCGAATCAGCCGGTTGTTGGTCGGTTTTGTTCATACTCAGAATTACTGGTGTTTTACTGCGACTGAGCAATTCAGCAATGTAGCGATCGCCCGATCCACAAGCTACAGATCCATCTACCACAAATAACACTACATCTACCGATTCAATGGCAATTTTGGCATTTTGCACCAATACTTCGCCCAATTGATGATGGGGCTTATGAATTCCTGGCGTATCTACAAATATTAACTGCGCCTCTGGCGTAGTTAGTACACCGCGCAAACGGTTACGTGTAGTTTGTGCTACTGGTGATGTAATGGCAATTTTTTGTCCTACTAACTGATTCATCAAAGTAGATTTACCGACATTTGGACGACCAACAATGCCGATAAAACCTGATTTGAATTCAGGAGGAGCCTGGGGAATTGTTACTTCTTCTGAAAAAGAGAAAGTGTAATTTTCAATACTAGTCACCTTTGGCTCCACCCTCATATTTTCTAGCTGGGATAACTTGGTTTTTTCTTAGACACAAAACAAGCATAAAATTACCCTGGCATTTTTAGGGTTTGCTTTTGCCGAGGTTTAATCTACTACTTGCTCTACACTTATATTTTACAGCTGAGATAACCTTAGTTGTAGTATTCAGGAGTCAGAATTCAGTAGTCAGAATATTAAAAAAATTAAACTCAAAGTTTACCTCATTTCATCGCCGATCGTACTAAACCCACATAAATTTTGACTTTTAGCTCAAGAGTTGCTGAATTTTTAGACTTTGTTTTGTTTTTAGATCCAAAAGAAACATAAAATTACTTTGGCATTAACAGAGAGGACTTTTGCTTGAGTTTAATCTACTGCTAACTTTGGCTTAAGTTTCATCGACTACTTAACGTATACATTTGGATCAAAATGTCAATAAAAAATGTGGGAGAACCCAAACGCATAGGAATTCTTACGAGTGGAGGTGATTGTTCTGGTTTAAATGCTGTGATTAGGGCTGTAGTAAATTGTGCTGTAAATACTTACGGCTGGGAGGTTTTAGGAATTCGTCAAGCGACTCTAGGATTAATGGCGCGTCCGCCGCAATTTACCAACCTGGAAGTTGACCGAGTTGACTCATTGTTAACTGCGGGTGGCACAATGTTGGGGACGACCAATAAAGGCGACCCTTTTGCTTTTCCGATGGCGGATGGAAGTTTATGCGATCGCTCCGAAGAAATTATTGCAGGTTATCATGAACTAGGTTTAGACGCTTTGATTGGTATCGGCGGCGATGGTAGCTTGGCAATTTTGCGTCGCCTAGCTCAACAAGGTGGTATTAATTTAGTAGGTATTCCCAAAACCATTGATAACGATATTGGCGTTACCGAACACGCCATCGGTTTTGATACAGCAGTCAATATTGCCACGGAAGCACTAGACAGGTTACATTTTACTGCTGCAAGTCATAGCCGAGTCATGATTTTGGAAGTAATGGGTCGTGATGCTGGACACATAGCAATAGCTGCGGGAATTGCGGGGGGAGCGAATGTAATTTTAATTCCCGAAATTCCTTACACAGTTGAGCATATTTGCCACAAAATCAAAGAACGCCAAGAGAAAGGCAAAAACTATTGTTTGATAATTGTTTCTGAAGCGGTTCGTACCCACGATGGGGAAAATGTGACGATTACAAACCGCTTAGGTCAATCTCGATATGGCGGAATTGGTGAATATTTGGCAGATAAAATTATTGAACACATCGGTGTAGAAACACGAGTTACAGTTTTAGGACACATTCAACGCGGTGGAACTGCTTCACCACTAGATAGATTAGTTGCAACAGCTTTTGGTGTTGCAGCCGTTAATCTAATTGCAGAGGGTAAATACGATCGCATGGTAACATGGCAAAATCGCCAAGTATTAAGTGTACCAATTATAGAAGCGATCGCTCAATATAGCGCTGTCGATCCCAATGGTACTTTAGTTAAAACCGCTCGTGGTATGGGTATTTATTTGGGAGACTGAATATACATGGTACAGGCACAGCATAGCTGTGCCTATCAAAGTACAAAGTTTAGTAGAAGATGTAAATGACGCGGGAATTTTACCACTGGGGAAATAAAATACAGATGCAATAACTTCTTCATCTGCGCGATCGCACAATAATTACTGAGACCATTTCAGATTAATATAATCATAATATTATGTCTGTTAATCTTGTGAGTTTTGATAATGTTTGTTAGCTGTGGTTGGAACAGCAACAAAGTAGTTGAAGTTAAATTGATTTTCAAAAAGCGATCGTACTTCTTTACAAAATAAAAATGCGTAGACGCAACGCGGCTGGACTTACTGACAGTCAAGCTGGTAAAGTAATTTCCGCACAGGAAGTTAGGGCAAAATTAAGAAATTACACCAGTATAAAATGAATAGCGATCGCCATGTCAAAACACCAAAACGCGATTGCATTTATAATTGAATTTATAACCTAAGTTTAGAGTAAGAAAGACAAATTATGAAAAGTGAACAGGAACGCGAACAATTAATTAAAGAGATTAACGTACTGTTAAATCAAGCTTATGATAGTACTTTAGATGAGATTTACGCACTACTTCAAACAATCGAAGAAGAAGAAGAAGAAGAAGATTTAAAAGCCTACGACAAAGCAAAAAAAGAAGCTAATCTTGATAATTCAGTGTCATGGGAAGAAGCTAAAAAAGAACTAAAGACAGGAATAAACAAGGAAGTGGCGTGAGTTATAAAGTTGAAATATCGAGGGGTGCATTGAAGCAACTTAAAAAAATCCCGTCAGAACTTCAAGAACGTATACAAATTAAAATTGATGATTTAGCTACAGAACCACGTCCGAATAAAGTTAAAAAGCTAAAAGGGAAAGAAAATGCTTATAGAATTAGAGTAGGTGACTATCGCGTTATCTATGATATTTTCGACGATATTCTAATGGTAAATGTTGTGGAAGTCGGACATCGTAAAAATATTTATAAAGATGAAAGTTGAGAAGCAAGAAAAACTTAGAGCGATCGCACTCCACAAACCCAAACGCGATCGCATTAACTTATTGCTCCTATCTTAATTACGAACTGCTATTCCCTAACTAACAATTCCCAAGACAAACTCACCTTCATTAACAGCTTGATTGGTTGCGACATCATAAACTAATCCATCATGTTGAGCGCAGACATCAATTACACTAGGTAGTTGACCTTCTTTATTAAAACTGAGAATTTGATACAGCTTGTCTCCAGCTTTGACTGTACTACCTAATGCTATTCTCGATTGAATCATCCCACCTGCGATCGCATAATATTTTTTTCGGTTGCTACTAGATGCAAAAGTCATCTCATGGGTTTTTGTGTCACCTGATAAATCAGACATTTGTAGGACACCTTTTTGTGCTAAATAATTTTTTACACCCCGTACACCTTTAGCAACTGAATCAGGATTCATTTGCATTCCTGAGCCTAATTCTAGTGTCCAAGCTTCCACATCAAACTTGATTTCTCTACCCAACTCTTTAAAACAAGCTTCCAGCGCTAACCAAGGTTTGATAAAAGCTTCATCAAAAGCATCACCATCGTATTTATTAAGCAAGATTCCAAAATCGAGTAGAAAGTGTTTTGCACTGTCTTCTCGATTTCGGAAGTAATAAAGGTAGTCTAACGCTTGATTTGTAGAACTATGTAAATCAATTAAGTAGTCTGCATCTAAACTCAGGTTTTGTAACTTGTAGCCAAAAAGCTCAGTGTATGGCACTGCACTAGGAGAATTAATTTTTTCTAAAATTTTTATAAATTGTTGCTTAATTATAGTTAGATAATTTTGTCGAATGACCTCTAGATCGATATGAAGTTGAGATTTAGTAAAAGCTACTAAATCATCAGCTTCTTTTTCGTAGTCCCAAAATATGCGATTCCAGTCTTTAGCTTCGTAAATGCAGTAACGTCCAGGCGAAAAATGATGAGCGCGTTCATTCGTCCCCATTGGATTACAAACGGGAACTAGCCAAATTTCTCCAGTTAAATCTGTATCATTTATTGTTAAGAAAAACTCAATTAGCTGGTGAATAACGGCATTACCAGCAATTTCTGCACCGTGCAGATTAGATTGAATGTAAACCTTTTTACCAGGTTGAGCGCCGATGAATTTGTATAGTTGTAAAGATAGGCGATCGCCCGAAGCCATTTGACGTAATACAATAGTCTCAATAACTGGCTGCATAAAATAATTCGCTGATAATTTGAGTACATTATCGCTGTATCTGTACTGAATTAAAACTCAATCTTCCTCTCTGTGCCTCTGCGTGAATTACCCAAATTAAGCTAGCATCAATTTACCCAGTAACCAGCACAGCAGCAATGGCAACAAATTGGTTGCGAATCACCCATCAAGGCGAAACAATCCAACTTTCTTGGCAACGCGGATATGAAAATCCTCGCCTGGCCCCAGCAGTCTCCTTTCAACAACCCTTCGATGAAGAAAACGCGGCTGAATTGCGCTGGTATTTAGAAGATTATTTACAGTTTCCTTACGGTATTTTTCCTGATAACGCTGTAAAAATCGAACAAAAGTTACAGCACTGGGGACAACAGCTATTTGAGCTAGTATTTCGCAGCACAGAAAAAGGAAGAGAGTTTTTTCAAGAAGCCACACGGCAAGGACTCGATAAATGCGAACTGGGCATCATTTCCGATAACGCCAACGTGCTGAATTTACCTTGGGAATTGCTGTATTCCCTCGACTATCAATTTCTTGCACCTTCACTGGCGGGGATGTATCGCAGTCTCAGCACTCAGGGCGTAAAAGCACCATTGCCACCAATGCCCGATGACCAACTGAATATTTTATTAGTTATTGCCCGCCCTTATGACGAGCAAGACGTAAATTTTAAAACCATTGCCCGTCCTTTGCTGGCGGCGTTGCAACCGATACGTCAGCGAGTCAACTTGAAAGTATTGCGTCCCCCTAGCTTGAAAGCGTTTGAAGCAGAACTCCAGGCAAATAAAGGTTTTTACCATATCGTCCATTTTGATGGACATGGGAATTTTGACAGCGATATTCAAGGAGTTTTAGTCTTTGAAGATGAGCAGGGAAACGAGCAACTTGTTAGTGCCAGAGACATTGCCCAATATTTAACAGATTGTCGCGTGCCGATTTTTGTGCTGAATGCTTGTAAGTCTGGGCAAGTAGGCGAAGAAGCCTTTTCCTCTGTGGCGGGACAGTTGGTGAAATTGGGAGCAAAGGGTGTAGTAGCGATGGCGTATTCAGTTTACGCCAAAGGTGCAGAACACTTTATTGGGCGGTTGTATGGGGAATTAGTCAAGGGAGAGTGTATCGCCACAGCCGTTGCATCTGGGCGCAAGTCCATGTCTATTGAAAAAATGCGCCCCAGTCCGAAAGGAAATTTACCTTTACAAGATTGGCTTGTGCCAGTGTTGTATCAGCAGGAACCCTATACGCCTTTTGTTCCTCAAAAGACAGCACCCAGTTTTGCTGATTTGATGGCGCAAGCAGACAATACGCCAGCAAGCAGCAAAGCTGTGGGTTTACCTGATGAAAGCGCTTATGGTTTTATTGGGCGAGATTATGAGATTTTGCGTTTAGAGAGAGCATTTCGGCAAAATCATCTGGTGCTGGTGCAAGGAATGGGCGGTGTTGGTAAAACTGAGTTAGTCGCAGGTTTCGCCCGGTGGTTGGATGATACTCAAGGACGCGAACATATTTTTTTCACTTCCTTTGAACAGGGTGCGGGGTTGAGTCAGGTAATTAACCAAATTGGTAGGGCGTTGGGCGGTGAGAGATTTTCCCAAATGATGCCAGAACAGCAAGAGGCTGTGGTGCAGCAATATTTGCAAACTCATCCTTGCTTGTTGATTTGGGATAACTTTGAACCTGTCAACGGTTTCCCTACGGGGAATGAACCATTATTGAGTGGGGAAGAGAGAAACAAGCTGAAGCGGTTTCTGAAGGAATTGCGGGGTGGGAAATCTTGGGTATTAATTACCAGTCGCCGCGAAGAACCTTGGCTAGATTGTGTATATAGTTTAATCAATTTGCGGGGATTATCTCAAGCCGATGCCCAAGAGTTAGCCGCGAAGATTTTGCAAACGGTGGGTGTAGAGAGAAAAAACCTGCCAGCAGAGTATTTGGAATTGTTGAAATTGTTGGGGGGACATCCGTTGTCTTTGCGGGTGGTGTTACCGCATTTAAAGATGCAGACACCAAGTCAGATAATTGAAGCCTTGTGGCGGGGGTTGGATACTTTTCAGGGAGTGGAGAAGGAAGGTAGGGATAAGTCGCTGACGGTGTCGTTGGATTATTCGTTTGCGAAGTTGTCAGAGAAGGCGCGGCGACATTTACCGTTTTTGGCTTTGTTTTCGGAACGGGTGAATGCAAATTTGCTGCATAATTTTTCAGCCAATCCAGATAATGAGTATGGACAAACTTATAAGGCTGTGTTTGGAGAAAACTTGCAAAAAGCTGATTGGTTGCAGCTGCTTAATGAAGCCGCCACCGCAGGTATTATAGAAGATTTGGATTATGAAACTATCTATAAAATTCACCCTGCATTACCTTGGTATTTGCGCCAACAGTTAAACTTAGTAGCTTTTCAGGAAGTGAGTAACGAACTCGAAAAAAAGTTGCTGATTTTTTACGCTTATTTGGCTGCTCACTACGATAAGGAACTCATCAGCAACGCTGAACTAGCAACATTAGTGCTGCAAGTCGAAGAACCAAATCTGTTGCAAAACCTGCGCCTAGCCGAACAGCAACAGGAATGGGCTAATGCACAATGGATTTTGCAAGCTTTGGGAAACGTGTATCAGCGTATCGGGCGCAAACCCGAATTTAAGCCACTGGAGCAACGGGCGTTAAAGCAAATAGGTATGCTCTTAGCAGATGTAAAAGCAAAAGGTAAAGATGCTTTTGATTTGTGGATGTATTTGCGGGTTAACGAAGCTAATGAGGCGGTGCATAGTACTGATTTAGTTGGTGCAAGGAAAATTTATCAAGAAATTCTCGATGAATTAATAGCTTTAAATGATTCCTCAGTGAATGACAAAATTGCTGTTGCTTATCACCAACTAGGCATAGTATCCCAAGAGCAAAGGCAGTTTGATGTCGCTGTTGATTACTACCACAAAGCACTGAAGATATATAATGATGCTGGGCATCTGTACTCTGCTGCCAGTGAATATCACCAACTGGGCATGATAGCCCAAGAGCAGAAGCAATTTGATGTCGCTGTTGATTACTACCACAAGGCGCTGAATATAAAAGAAGATGCCGGGGATTTGTACTCTGCTGCTAGTGACTATCACCAACTAGGCTTATTAGCCCAAAAGCAGAGGCAGTTTGATGTCGCTGTTGATTACTACCACAAGGCATTGAAGATATATGAAGATGCTGGGGATTTGTACTCTGCTGCTAGAGAATATCACCAACTAGGCAGAGTAGCACAAGATCATAGGCAGTTTAGTGTGGCTGTTGAATATTACCATAAGGCGCTGAAGATATTTGAAGATGCTGAGAATTTGTACCATGCTGCCACAGTTTATCATTCGCTGGGCAATGTCGCCCATTTTCAACAGCAATTTGATGTGGCTGTTGAATATTACCATAAGGCGCTGAAGATATTTGAAGATGCTGGGAATTTGTACCATGCTGCTATTGACAATCACCAACTGGGCATGGTGTACAAAGAGCAAAGGCGGTTTGATGTGGCAATTAACTATTATCAAAAAGCCTGGGAAGTTTATCAGCAATTCAGGGATTGGTATTGGGCTTCACAAATATTGAGTCAATGGGGAACGGTTTTAGAAGCTCAAGAAAATTACGCTGAGGCTTTGCCAATTTACATTCGTGCTTTAGCCATTGACCTAGAACATAATCAAGATTGGATTGGTTTAGATATCAATGCTTTAGCTCGTATACTCCAGCAGTTAGGGGAAAGCCAGTTTCAAGTTATTTGGCGCGAGGCGACGGGTGAAGAGTGCGCGGGTAAGGTGCGTGAGGCAATTTGGCAGGCGTGGGATGGGCTAGATTGATTTAGATCCCCGACTTCTTAAAGAAGTCGGGGATCTGGCAGCACCTCAAATAAGTTTTGCTTAAGTATTACGAGCGATCGCACAGAGCGCACTACCCTAAAGAGCGATCGCATAAGCTTTTGTCAAAAAGTTGTAACCTTAAGCCTTAATGTCGTAACCTTAAGCCTTAATCTTACAATGCTGGTGATTAATGTTGTAACGTTAAGCCTTAAGGTTATAGCGTTAAGCCTTAAGGTTATAAGGTTAAGCCTTAAGGTTATAGCATTAAGCCTTAATGTTATAACCTTAAGACTTAATGTTGTAATGTTGGTGACGACAAGACATTCACTTATAACTGCGATCGTTGATTCAGGTACTATTTTGCAGCCAGTTCCATCCTTTGAGTCACAGCCAGAGAAGCCGAAAAGACAAACAAAAATCAAAGCTTTGCAAGACTGGTTTGAAAAAACACAACCTACACCTTCTGATTTTGACCCAGACTAAGCCAGATGGGAAGCTTTAAAGGAGAAACATAATCTGTGAAATTGCCTGAAATATTATTTAATTATATATAGATGAGGAAAAGCAATATGCAAGCCTACAAGCTGAACGCCACAATTGACGAATCCGGTCATTTAATTATTGACGAACCTCTAAATATTGCTCCTGGAAAAGTGGAAGTGATTATTTTGCAGCCAGTTCCATCCTTGGAAACTTCTACTGAGTCACAGCCAGAAAAGCCGAGAAGAAAGTCTAAAGTCAAAGCATTTGAAGGGTTATTTGAAAATGCCCCACCCACACCACCAGACTTTGACCCAGACCAAGCCCGATGGGAAGCTTTAAAGGAGAAACATAATCTGTGAGAATCTTGTTAGACACCAACATCATTGTAGATGATGCCCTTGAGCGTGAACCTTTTCTAGAAGCAAGCGAACAAGTGTTGGTGCTAGTTGAACAAGGACAGGTAGAAGGTTATATTTCCGCCTCAACTTTTAGTGATTTGTATTACATCATCCGTAGGGCAAGAGGTCGAGAGTGGACACTTACTTATTTAAGGCAATTGGTCAACTTCTGCCAAGTCGCCATCGTAGACAGTACTACAATCAACATGGCACTAAACCTTAATTTTAGAGATTTTGAAGACGCTATTCAATACAGCAGTGCGGTACTCAATCACTTAGATGCTATTATCACTCGCAACCCTAGAGATTTTCCAGTTGCTACTCCCAGAATTATCACACCTGAAGAATTGATTCAGGAACTAACAAATACTCCATAAATAATTAAGTTAAATATATATGAATGCCCAATTAACCCCTGTCGAAATCCAAGAACTTCAGCAACTTCTGCCAAACGACACCCCAGCGCAACATGCACTTACTACCCTGCAACAACACAACGGCAATCTAGAAACCAGTTTTGATGCACTCTGGCAAGAGAAAGTCGGCAAAACAGATTATAGTCGGGGCAAAAAATCTCTCTTACAACTCACCCTCGACGAAATCCGCGCGGAAATCTGTGGTGATGATGGTTTACGGGGCAAAATCAAAGAATACACTAATAACCCTGGTAGTGCTTCTTTGTTTAACAGTGTTATTGGCTCACTGGTAGCTGTTGCAGCAGTACATGGCATCCCGATTGATGGAGCGATCGCCACAATTGTCGTATTATATATTTTAAAAATCGGAATAAATGTTTTGTGCAAATACACTGAGCCAGATAACAAATAACGAGCAAGGAAAAAATAATAACTCCTAACTCCTAACTCCTAACTCCTAACTTCTCTCACGTTCCCGGTAAATTTCGCAACCGCTCATCCAAATGAGTACGGTCTGCCAAAACCTTTAATAGCGGCCCATGCGAACTAAATTCTACAATACTGACCGAAGCAACAGGGCATCCCAAACGAAAACGAAAGCGTCCCACATCAACCCCTAGTAAACTACACAGAATAATTCTGATAGTTGCCTTATGTGAAACCACTAAAACATTGCCACTAGTGTAATTTTGCTTGATTTCTTCAATTACCTGCAAGGCACGATAAGCAATTGTAACTGCCATTTCTCCACCATTAGGCGCATTCCAAGCGGGATCTGCTGACCAGCGAATATAATCATCGTGATATTCACGACTAATTACTTCTGGCGTTTTTCCTTCCCACAAGCCATAATTGATTTCCTTCAAACCATCCCTAAGTTGTGGTTCTATCCCTATTGCTTCATACAAAGGTTTTGCTGTTAATACAGTTCGCTGCATTGGACTACAAAATATTGCTGTCCAATTCATGGAACTATATGTATCTGCAAAAGCCTTTGCCATCTCCAAGCCTTCTGGAGTAAGTTCTGAATTTATAGAACCGCAAAAGGAATTATTGCGGCTGCATTCTGTCTGTCCGTGACGCAGGAAATAAAGAGTTAGGTTCACCGTATATTCTCATCGATTGTGAATTTAAAAGCGCTAACTATCAGATGTAGCTGAAGATAGTTAATGCCTGTGGTATATTACTACAATTTTTGAGATTTAAATTGAAAAATAATTCAGAAGCCAGAATGGGCTAAACCTTAGCTATCCGCTAACAGGAGTCAGAATCAAGACGTTTGCGGACTCGAAGGAGCTGCGCTATCAGTCGGGAATTCAAGTTTTGAAACCCCCATTCCCTTGTAGGGAAGGGGGGCTAGGGGGTTAAGTTTCCGAGGCTTTGATGTTATGAAAAATACTTGTTCATTCATCCTCTTAGCTACGCTCGTCGTAGACATTGCCAGTATTGCTTTTTAATAATTATAAAAATAAATTAAGCATAGATATAGAGACGTAATTAATTACGTCTCTATAAAATTTCTGTCAATCAAGCTAGTCCTTTATCTTTCCAACCCTTGCTAAGAATAGAATAAAGGTGCATAGCATTGAATGTTTAGCATTTCGTAATTTTTTCTTGCAAAAATGGAATGCACCCCATTTATATCCCTAGAGTTTCTGCAAAAAAAATCATGAATTACTAGTCAATGTTTTTCTTTACATTATCTTTCACGTCTTCAATTCCGTGACGTACTTCACTTTCAGCTTGCTTTGCTTTACCTTCAGCTTTATCTTCTGGATCTCCAGTGACGTTTCCTAATGCTTCTTGGGCTTTACCTTCAACATTTTTAGCAGCAGCCTTTGCGCGATCTTCTATGCTCATTTTGATACTCCTGATTTAATTAAAAACTAATTTCAAAGCTATAAACTAACTTTGAAACTCTTTGTTATTACCTTTACACAGTAACTTAAAGTTTTTGCTAAAGCCTTCTACCACAAGGCAGATTCAATAATTCGTAATTCGTAATTCGTAATTCGTAATTAAAAAAGTGAGTTTTAGTAAGCGTTCTGGCTGTTAGTTGAATATAAAATAAAGTAAAATAAAGTGAGAATAGTTTAGTTACCTATGCTAAAAGACATAGAACAAATGCCACAGATGGTAATTTTTACTTTTTAAATAAAAAAACCCAGTTTCCTATAGAAAATGGGTTAATAAAGTTATGGGGATGTTTTTTTGTTTAATCTAGAAAACCCATCAGGTTTTCAGAATTGTCAATCTCATTTGATGCTATCGGACGATTACCGAATGTCGAATAGCTTTCATCAATTACCAATGAACTTGAGGCAATTGGACGAATTCCAGAGAGATTCATACTTTCAACAATTTGGAATTTATTAGCACCAATTGGGCGAATACCCATTGCGTTATAGGTTTCAACTACTTCCAAACTACTGGTGCTAACAGGACGCACCCCAGAAATTGAAAGGTGTTCAGCAACTTCTAAGTCGCTAGCGCCTATGGGGCGAATTCCAGAAATGGCGAGTGTTCCAGAAGCTCCTACTGGCAGTTCATTAACTTCCTCGGCTTTATCTGCATTCAAGCTCTGGTCTTGTTGATTTTCAACTTCCTGTGTAGACTTGGCATACTTCTGCCGAGAACTGGTTGCTTTGCCAGTGTTGCTAATAGTCATAAACGAACACCTCTAGTTTGTTAACTGAATTTTACAATAATTAAGGAAAGATGAAATTTTTTCCCATATACCTTAGAGTTTAACCTTAAAAAACCTCATATAGATATAAGAATCTTTAAAACTAATACATAAGTAAATTTAAAGCAATAATTTTTGTAAATAATTATTACTATTTATTTGCTCTAATAAGCCAGCTACAATAGATACAGAGCGGAATTGTCACCATGAAATAGGGTATTTACAGCAAAACTGTATGACAGAATTTTGTCTTCAAGCTCCCTTTAGTCCCACAGGCGATCAACCACAAGCGATCGCTAAACTTTCTGCTAGTATCCAATCAGGCAATCGTTACCAAACTTTACTAGGAGCCACTGGAACTGGCAAAACATTTTCCGTAGCAGCAGTTATTGAGAAAATTGGCAAGCCGACTTTAGTACTGGCGCATAATAAAACCCTGGCTGCACAGCTTTGTAACGAGTTGCGGGATTTCTTCCCCAATAACGCAGTCGAGTATTTTGTCAGCTACTACGATTATTATCAGCCAGAAGCGTATATTCCCGTCACCGATACTTATATTGAAAAAACGGCGGCAATTAATGATGAAATAGATATGTTGCGGCATTCGGCAACGCGATCGCTTTTTGAACGTCGTGATGTCATTGTCGTTGCTTCCATCAGTTGCATCTACGGTTTAGGAATGCCGTCAGAATATCTGAAAGCTGCCATCCCTCTTCAGATAGGTATGGAAGTAAATCAGCGTCAAATCTTACGAGATTTGGCAAACGTTCAATATAGCCGTAACGACATCGAAATGGGTCGGGGAAAATTTCGCGTCCGGGGTGATGTTTTAGAAATTGGCCCAGCTTATGAAGACCGAATTATTCGCGTCGAATTCTTTGGTGATGAAATTGACGCAATTCGTTATATCGATCCGGTGACAGGTGAAATTCTCAAAAGTTTGGAAGCCGTAAATGTTTACCCTGCACGTCACTTTGTCACCCCAGAAGAACGCTTAGAAGTAGCTTGTAATGACATTGCAGCCGAGTTAAAACAGCAAAAACTAGACTTAGAACAAGCAGGGAAACTATTAGAAGCGCAACGCATAGATCAACGTACACGCTATGACTTGGAAATGCTGCGCGAAGTCGGTTACTGTAACGGTGTCGAGAACTATTCCCGTCACTTAGCAGGAAGACAAGCTGGAGAACCACCAGAATGTTTAATTGATTATTTTCCCAAAGATTGGCTATTAGTTATTGATGAATCTCACGTTACCGTGCCACAAATTCGCGGCATGTATAATGGCGACCAAGCGAGAAAAAAAGTTTTAATTGAACATGGATTTCGGCTTCCTAGTGCTGCTGATAACCGTCCTTTAAAAGCCGAGGAATTCTGGCAAAAAGTAAATCAGTGTATTTTTGTATCAGCAACTCCCGGAAATTGGGAATTAGAAGTTTCTGAAGACCATATAGTTGAACAAGTAATTCGACCAACTGGGGTGATCGATCCAGAAATTTCTGTGCGTCCCACAGAAGGACAAATTGATGATTTGTTAGGCGAAATTAAAGATAGAGCCGACCGCCATGAACGAGTCTTGATTACTACATTAACTAAGCGGATGGCGGAAGATTTAACCGAATATTTGCAAGACCACGGTATCAGGGTACGATATTTACATTCCGAAATTACTTCTATTGAGCGCATCGAAATTTTGCAGAATTTGCGCGAGGGAAATTTTGATGTATTAGTTGGTGTGAATTTGCTGCGGGAAGGTTTGGATTTACCTGAAGTTTCTTTAGTGGCAATTATGGATGCAGATAAAGAAGGTTTCTTACGAACCGAGCGTTCCTTAATTCAAACTATTGGTAGAGCCGCGCGTCACATTCAGGGACAAGCAATTTTGTATGCCGATAATCTGACAGGTAGCATGATTAAAGCTATTGATGAAACAGACAGGCGGCGTGGTATTCAAACAGCACATAATCGACTGCATGGAATTACACCACAACCGATTGTGAAAAAATCAAGTAATGCGATTTTGGCTTTTTTAGATGTATCTCGGCGGTTAAATGCAACTGATTTAAAAGTTGTAGATGAACATCTAGATGAACTGCCATTAGAACAGATTCCCCAATTGATTACTCTGTTAGAAGCGCAGATGAAAGAAGCGGCGAAGAAACTAGAATTTGAAGAGGCGGCAAAATTGCGCGATCGCATTAAGCATCTGCGAGATAAAATGCTAGGACGTTAACGTGAATCTTCTGCTCATGAATCAGCAATTGCCCGCGCAGATAGGTTATCGCTTGGGTGGCAAAGCGCTCAACTTGCCACCAAAAAGCGATAATGGATCAGATCCCATTTACGTTTTAAGAGTGTGGTAGCTATGACTGAGTTACTTGAACGTGCGTAGGCGTAGCCCGTCGTAGACATCGCTCAATTGAAAACTCTACCTGTTGACGAACAGGATGCGATCGCTGCTCGTCTCCTTGCTGAGATAGAGGATGAGCAAAGATGGAAGACTCAGTTTGAATCTACAACAGATGCTCAGTGGGATGGTCTAGCTGATATGGTAAGGCAGGAAATTGCTACGAGCTAGCTGTAACGCTTGATATATTACGATCAACAAAAAGAGTATATGAAAAGTTTCCATAGATCAATAGTTAGACCTAGCTCTGTTTTGGGATAACTATTAAAAACCTCATTATGGAAAAATTCGCTTATGTCTGGACGACCTATCCGCATTTTTCTTGTAGATGGAACAGCTACAGGAATAATGACAACTGAGATCATGAACTGGACGGGGAAGGTGATTGTAGCTCCTAGAGCGCAGCTTGTCAGCCTAGCACAACGTAGCGAAACAAAGCGAACAGGTATTTATGCGCTGGTTGGCGAAGACCCAAGTAGTCCACTCAAAGATAAGGTTTACATAGGAGAAAGTGATAACGTTCTAAAACGTTTAACCCAGCACAATAGCGATGCTGCAAAAGACTTTTGGAGTCGTACAGTTATTGTCATTAGCAAGGATGAAAATCTGACAAAAGCTCATGTGCGGTACTTAGAGAGCCGACTAATTCAAATCGCGGCCCGAACTGGTCGAGCAACATTAGAAAACGGAACATCTCCTGATACGCCATGTTTACCAGAACCCGATGTCGTAGACATGGAGTCTTTTCTTGAGCAATTATTAACTCTCCTGCCAGTATTAAACTTTCCCTTTGCAGCTCCTGCGCCGACAATTTCAACAGTTTTAGCAGTTCAGACAGATCAACCAGCTTCAACAGAGCGAAACAGTGCTTCACCAATTTTTGCAGCAAATAGTTCTGAATATAATGCTCAGGCTCAGGAAATAAACGGAGAATTTGTAATTTTGAAAGGTTCCAAGATTAAAAAGGAAATAAAGAGTTCTCTTGGTGCAACATATAGAGCTATGCGAGATCAATTCATTAAAGATGGAACATTGGTAGAGACACCGGATGGAGTAAGTTTACAACTTACAGTAGATGTTTCAATTTCTAGTCCAAGTGGTGCTGCCAGTATAACTAGAGGAATATCTGCTAACGGAAGAGAGTTTTGGAAAGTCCAGGAAACTGGTCAGACTTACAATCAGTGGGATCAAGAACGTATTTCAAAAGTTGCGACACTGACAGTTGATGAGTAATTTTGCTAAGTTTTAAGGCTGGGTAGGTGTAATTGCGCCACAATATCTTACACGTCATGGCAGAGGACGGTTGCAAATCGCTGGTGCTTAGTTCGAGGTTGCTGTCCGTTACTGATTTTAGCCCTTAATGACTTGCTCAAGCGATCGCATTAAGCATCTGCGGGATAAAATGTTAGGACGTTAACGTGAATTTTATGCTCACCAATATTCGCCTAATTAGTGTTCAAGAATATCACCAAATGGCGGAAATGGGTATTTTTCATCCTGAAGAACGCTTAGAATTAATCGCGGGACAAATTATCAGAATGTCAGCAAAAGGTACTGCTCACGAATCAGCAATTACCCGCACAGAAAGGTTATTACGTCAACGATTAGGGGACAAAGTTTTATTAAGAATCCAGTCACCAGTCCAACTTGATGATTATTCGGAACCAGAACCAGATATTTCAGTGGTGAAGCTGAATCCATTAGATTATGACGATCGCCATCCCAATGCTTCCGAAGTGTTTTTACTGATTGAAATAGCTGATTCCAGTCTCAAATACGATCGAGAAGTAAAAGCGATGGCTTATGCAAAGTCAGGTATTATTGAGTACTGGATTTTAGATGTTAATGGACGCAAGTTGTATATGTATCGTCTCCCTAGTCCAGACGGCTATCACAGTGAGAGCATACTTGCAGAGGATGTGACAATTTCACCTTTAGCCTTCCCCGATTGTGCGATTGCAATTCGGGAATTGTTGCGAAAAATCTAGGAAGCGATCGCATTAAGCATCTGCGAGATAAAATGCTAGGACGTTGATGATATTCAATCTATGACCTCAAAGTTCAAATTAGCGTAGGCGCAGCCTAAGGGCTGCGCTCAGGAACCACCCGTCGCAGACATCGCTTCACTATCTACCGTTAACGCTCGCACTCTTGGTATAATTTCCGCCGCAAAACGCTCTATTTCTGGAGCAAAAGGCTGGAATTGCAGCATGAAAGTATCAATTCCTACTCTGGTAAATTCAGCAATCCGATGGGCTACAGTTTCATAGCTACCAACCAATCCTGCTGCTGTACCGCCATTGCTCCCTACACCAGGGTACTTAGCCATATTTTTGAACATAACTACTTCCGAATCTACTCCTTTGAGTAATTCTGAGCGATCGTCTTGTGCTACTACCATTGCTCTAAGGCTCTGATATTCCGCTTCCGCCTCTTCGTCTGTTGGTCGAGCAATAACAAAAGCTGACATAGCAAAGCCCAGAGGTTGAGAGCGAAACTTAGTTTTTTGAGCAACAGCCGCAATGGTTTCGCGGATGACTTCAATCGGACGACCATTCAGGAAAAATGTATGCGCTTCTTTTGCGGCTAGTTCTTGGGCTGGTTCTGACTCTCCCCCTACATACACACGCGGATGTGGTTTGGCTATAGGTGGAGGATTGAGCTTCAAATCATCGATTTGAAAATATTCACCGTAGAAGTTGACTTTCTCTCCACTCCATAAAGCTTTTACGACCCTAATCCATTCATCTGAATAACGATAACGCTCATCGTGGGTAAGGAAATTTATCCCCGACTTTTCTATTTCTGGCTTGAACCAGGCACTTACTAAGTTAATAGCAAAGCGTCCACCACTGATTGCATCAATACCTAAGGCCATCTTTGCTAAGACGGCAGGATGAAATAGTAATGGCTTAACAGCTGCAATAATCTCGATAGAGTTTGTTGCTTCTGCCAAAGCTGCTGCTGTTGTCCAACTTTCTAGCTGGTCAAGTTCTTGATTCCTGGGATTGATGATATGTTGCGCGATTAAAGTTGTGGTAAATCCGCACTTTTGGGCCAATTGGATTAAATTCTTAGCTCGTGAGTAACTAGCATCACGAGGTTCAAGAGGATGGTTCATCACACCGCAGTTGCCGTAAACGGGAATCCAAATCCCATAGTCTGGTTCAGACATAGCTTTCTAGAACCTTTGTAGTCGGCACTAAAACTTTATTTTTGCACCTTAAAAATAATACTGTAAATTGGTAGATTTATAGTAGTATAATATGAGATTTGCATAGGTGAGGATAAAAAACAAGGTATATCTCCCCAGTCCCCATTTAATTTGGAGGCAAGAATGTCACAACCACGCTATAGTATTTGGGCCCCTGTGGGCGGTAACTTTGGCCCTCTGAATACGCCAGATGAACCGATTGATGCTAGTTATGAACGCACGCGATCGCTAGTATTAGAAGCAGAACGTTTAGGATATGTGACAACCTTAGTCGCACAGCATCTTGCTAATCCCCGTAGTCTAGATTTAGAACAGTTGGAAACTTGGACAGCTTGTGCGGCCTTGGCTGAAGCTACGGAAAGCATAGAAATTATCGCCGCGATTAAACTTTTATTATTTCATCCAGCCGTTCTAGCCAAAATGGCCTTGGGTATTGATGCAATCAGTGGTGGACGTTTTGCCATCAACCTAATTAGTGCTTGGTTTCGCCCAGAAATGGAGCATACTAATATCCCTTTTCCTCCCCATGATGAACGTTATCGCTATTCTGGTGAATGGTTGCAGGTATTTCAAGTACACCAGTTCCAACCGAAGAAAAAATTAACTTGCAATACTTAATGTTTGATAAGCTAACAATTAGAGTATCATTTTAACTGTAATTTGCCTTACACTCTTTGTATATATTATGCAAACTCTATCTACTGCATAATTTAGTCAGACAAACCAGCGAAACCTTTGGTATAGCTACCGATAACGCAATTTTATAGACAAAAAAGCAGATGAGCAAAACACACCAGTATATAGCTCATTGTCGAAGATGATACTGATGACAAATTAAGTGGTGCTTAAAATGCAGGCGGGTGGATTTTTGCCTGTAAAGTCCGCTCAGAGTGGCAAAGAAATATGTTGACTGCCAAATAAGGAGGAAAAGAATTGCTAACCGAAAATGAACTACAACTATCTGCTGATGTGCTGGTAATTGGTGGTGGCCCTGCCGCCGCATGGGCAGCATGGGCAGCCGCATCCCAAGGAGTCAAAGTCATCATTGTTGATAAAGGTTTTCTGGGTACAAGCGGTGCAGCTGCTGCTAGTGGTAACGGCATTATGGCTCCTTCTCCAGAGAATTGGGACAAAGTTTTATCGGAGCGTTATCGCATAGGAAAAAACCTCGCTAACTCACGTTGGATCGAGCGTGTTATCGAAAAAACTTGGCTGAGTTTGCCCTTAGTGGAAAGTTGGGGCTATCGTTTCCCCAAAGAAGATGGGGAATCTGTGCGCCAGAGCTATTATGGGCCTGAATATATGCGGGTACTTCGCAAAAACCTTTTGCGTGTTGGTGTACAAATTTTCGACCAAAGTCCGGCTCTAGAACTTTTATTGGCTAACGATGGCTCAGTAGCCGGGGCAAGAGGCGTGCAGAGGCAACATCATCGTAGCTATACCGTTCGTGCTGGTGCAGTAGTCTTGGCGAATGGCGGTTGTGCATTCTTGAGTAAAGCATTAGGGTGCAATACTAATACCGGTGATGGGCTGCTGATGGCAGTAGAAGCTGGTGGCGAACTCTCTAGCATGGAAGCTTCCAATCACTATGCAATTTCGACCGCTTTTAATGCCACAGTGACGCGGGGTGTTCCCTTTGGCTGGGCTAGTTACACTGATGAAGCAGGTAACGATCTTGGTGGCTATATTGATGGTCGTCGCGATCCATCGTTCCTTCCCAATGCCCTCTTGAAAGGCTCCGTTTATGCTCGTTTGGATAAAGCCACACCTGAAGTCAAAGCAGTAATTGAAAAGTCTCATTTCATCGCTTTTCTACCGTATAAAAAAGCTGACATTGACCCCTATACAGAACGAGTGCCTGTAACACTAATTTTAGAAGGTACAGTCCGTGGTACAGGTGGAATTCGTTTGACCGATGATAGTTGTGGTACAAAGGTTCCTGGCCTCTACGCCGCCGGTGATGCAGCATCGCGGGAGTTTTTAGCCGGATTAGCTTCTGGAGGTGGTGGCCCCAATGCTGCTTGGGCAATCTCTACAGGGCAATGGGCTGGAGTTGGGGCAGCTAGCTTTGCGAAAAGTTTGGGCGCTCAAGCAAATGAACGGGTTGCGCGTCCTACTGGTCAAGTGGGATTGCGATCGCCTACGGTGGGCAAAACGCCATCGCCTTCACCATCTTCTGAAACATTTGATAGTGAAGCGATCGTGCGTGGCGTACAAGACCAGATGTTCCCGTTGGAGAAGAACTACTTGCGTTCTGAGCAGGGACTTCTGGATTCCCTGGCCAAATTAGAAACCCTGTGGCAGCAAGTACAAGGGAACCCGAAACAAGATACAGTGCGCGATGTGGAATTTTCTCGTCGAGCGGCTGCTCTGACGGCTGTAGCGCGATGGGCATATTTTAGTGCTTTACATCGCACGGAAACGCGCAGCGAACATATTCGCATGGACTATCCCGAAACCGATCCAAATCAGCGTTATTACCAAGCAACCGGCGGCTTAGATAAGCTTTGGGTGAGGCGCGATTGGATTAAGGATGCCATCGCTACACCACCAGCACTAACCATTCAAACCACACCCTCTGTATCAAAGTTGTAGTAGGAGCAGAATCATGATCGAGCTTGTCAGCCATAAACTCTGTATCAATTGCAATCTGTGCGTCCAAGTATGTCCTACTAATGTTTTTGACTCAGTACCGAACCAACCACCTGCGATCGCCCGACAAGAAGATTGTCAAACTTGTTTCATGTGTGAAGCATATTGTCCTGCGGATGCGCTCTATGTTGCGCCTGAATCTCACACCAATGTTGCAGTCAATGAGGATGAATTAATTGAAAGTGGCATCATGGGTGAATATCGTCGCATCTTGGGTTGGGGATATGGCAGAAAAAACAATAGTGAATTAGATACTGCTCATAAACTACGCCAACTACCGCGCCCTTATCAAAGTTAATTTCAGTAGGCTTGATTCTTAGGAGAGAGATAAAACTAAGAATCAAGCTTTTGCTGCAAGTTTTTGGTTAGATATCGGCTCAATAGCACCCTGAAAAGTAATTTTTGTGACGTTATCAGAGTTTTCATTAGCTGGAAAAGTTGCTTTAGTAACTGGAGCAGGACAAGGTTTGGGACTAGAAATTGCCAAATCACTTGCCAAAGCTGGTGCGCGTGCGATCGTCAATGGGCGAAATTTTGAACGCCTTAATCAAGCAGTTGCAGTTATTGAATCAATTGGCGGATTAGGTTTTACGTTACCGTTTGATGTGACAGACGAAGTTGCGGTTCAAAGTGCGTTTATTGAGATCCGAGAAAAGCACGGCTGTTTAGATATTTTGGTTAATAATGTGGGAATGCGCGATCGCCGTGGATTGTTCGAGTTTGAAATGGATGCAGTGCGTCGGTTAATCAATGCTGATTTAATTGCACCATTCAATTTGTCACGAGAAGCGGCAAAACTGATGATGCACAGAGGTGAAGGTCGAATCATTAATATTACGTCAATTGCAGGACAACTAGCAGGTGCGGGTGACGCAGTTTATACGACAGCTAAAGGAGGACTTGAAGCCCTAACCCGTACACTTGCGGCAGAACTTGGGGCTTTTGGAATTACAGTCAATGCAGTCGCTCCAGGCTTTTTTGCAACTGAGAGTAATGCTGATGTAGTTGCCGATCCAGAAGTCACGGAATGGTTGAAACATCGAACTTCTCTCGCGCGTTGGGGATCTCCACAAGAAATTACAGGCGCTGTTGTGTTCTTCGCTTCTCCAGCCGCATCTTACATCACCGGACAGGTTTTAGCTGTTGATGGTGGCTACCTTTCCCATTTCTGATTAATTGTTTTACCCGTAGACATACTTTTTCGGTTCTTGCATTTGCAGCTTATCTGTGTGAATATTCTATGAGTAAAATACGGCAAATTGCTCGAATTATCGTAGTATTGATATTGCTTATAGTTTAATGTACGTATGTTCAGTAAGTATTTAGCAAATCGACTGATGAAGATTGTCAGCAGCCTTCTTCAAAATTATGAAATATTCAGAATTGGCATATTTGCCTTATTCTTTACCTGTGGGTTAACTTTGACTCTTGTGATATCTGCGTGTTCTGCCAACAATACAGGTAACTCTGTAGCAACACAGACAGCAAATCAAGGTGTGGTAGTTCGTATCGGCTATCAAAAAGCGGCGACTATTCTCAGCGCTCTCAAAAACCGAGGCAATTTAGCGCAAACTTTAAAGACTGGTGGTGCTTCGGTGACATGGGCAGAATTTCCCGCAGGCCCACCCATGCTAGAAGCAATGAACGCAGGTAGTATTGACTTTGGCTATACAGGTGAATCACCACCAATATTTGCCCAAGCCGGAGGTACTCCCTTGCTTTATGTTGCTTACGATCCTTGGAGTCCCAAAGCTGAAGCAATTATTGTACCGAAAGATTCACCAATTAAAACGGTTGCTGACCTGAAAGGGAAAAAAGTAGCCTTTGCTAAAGGCTCGAACAGTAACTATCTTGTTGTCAAAGCTGTAGAAGCTGCCGGATTAAAGTATAGTGACATTCAACCAGCACATCTAACACCAGCAGATGCCCGTGCAGCATTTACTGGTGGTAACGTTGATGCTTGGGCAATTTGGGACCCTTACCTAGCAGCAGTTGAACACGACACAAAGGTTAGAAAATTAACAGATGCAACAAATTTAGCACCGAATCGGGGTTACTATCTTGCGCGTCAAGAGTTTGTTAAATCTCATCCAGATTTGTTGAAAACCCTGTTAGATGAAGTAAGCATTGTAAATAAATGGGCAACAAATAATCCAGAAGAAGTTGCCAAATTTTTAGAACCAGAGTTAGGTATTCCAGCAGCAGCATTAGAAATTGCCGAAAAACGACGAAAGTATGGTGTTTTACCGCTAACAGATGAAGTAATCACTCAGCAACAAAACATTGCCGATACTTTTCACAAAATCAAGCTAGTTCCCAAACAAATCCAAGTCAAAGATATTGTTTGGAACGGTAATAAATCTTAGAAGTTCCTCCCTACTCGCAAAAGCTTATGGACATCAACACTCAACAAATAAAAACGGATGTACTTGTCATTGGTGGCGGTACAGCCGGGACAATGGCTGGAATTAAAGCTAAACAAGCAAATCCCAATGCAGAGGTGCTGATCTTAGAAAAGGCTAACATCCGACGGAGTGGTGCGATCGCAATGGGTATGGATGGCGTGAATACCGCAGTCATTCCCGGACATTCCACACCAGAACAATACGTGCGCGAAATTACCCTTGCTAACGATGGGATTGTCAACCAAAAAGCCGTTTATCAAACAGGCAAATTAGGTTACGAAGTCATCCAAGAATTAGAAAGTTGGGGTGTGAAATTTCAAAAAGATGCCCAAGGCAACTATGACTTAAAACAAGTGCATCGTGTGGGTAAATATGTCTTACCCATGCCAGAAGGTAAAGACCTCAAAACCATTCTTACCCGACAAGTTAAACGCCACAAAGTCAAAGTCACAAATCGCGTTATGGCAACCCGCGTCTTAGTCAAAGCCGGACGTGCTATTGGTGCGGTAGGATTTGATGTCAGAAACGGTGATTATATTGTCATTCAAGCTAAAGCAGTCATTCTGTGTACAGGTGCTTGTGGCAGATTGGGATTACCTGCTTCCGGCTATCTCTACGGCACTTATGAAAATCCTACCAATGCCGGAGATGGCTATTCAATGGCTTATCATGCAGGTGCAGAACTTAGTAATATTGAATGCTTTCAAGTTAATCCTTTAATCAAAGATTACAACGGCCCCGCCTGTGCTTATGTCGCCGGGCCTTTTGGCGCACATACAGCCAACGCTGAAGGAAATCGCTTCATTAGCTGTGACTATTGGAGTGGTCAAATGATGTTGGAAATTTGGAAAGAATTAAATTCTGGAAAAGGGCCAGTCCAACTTAAAATGACCCATCTTGATGAAGATACAATCGCTGAAATTGAATCTATACTGTGGGCGAATGAACGACCGAGTAGAGAACGTTTTCATCAAGGTAGAAATGAAGATTATCGCACCCACGGCGTAGAGATGCACATTTCCGAAATAGGCTTATGTAGCGGTCATAGTGCTTCTGGTGTCTGGGTAAATGAAAACGCTCAAACAACCATTCCAGGTTTATATGCAGCTGGAGATATGGCCAGCGTTCCCCATAATTACATGATTGGGGCATTTGTTTTTGGTCGAATAGCCGGAACTCATGCCATTGAATATATCCAAGATTTAGATTTTATTGAACCAGATACAGACTTTTTAGAAGCTGAAAAAGCCAGAATTTACGCACCTTTAACTCGTCCGAATGGTGTACCTCACACTCAAGTAGAATACAAATTAAGACGCTTGGTAAATGATTATCTGCAACCACCAAAAACAGGTAACAAAATTGATATTGGCTTGAAACATTTTGTTCAATATCAAGAAACATTAGATTTAATGGGCGCTCGCGATCCTCATGAATTGATGCGTAGTCTAGAAGTTCACTTTATTCGCGATTGTGCAGAAATGGCAGCCAGAGCATCATTATATCGTCAAGAAACTCGTTGGGGGCTTTATCATTACCGCTTAGATTATCCAGACAAAAATGATGAAGAGTGGTTTTGTCATGTAAATTTAAAGAAAAATGAGTTAGGGGAAATGGTATTGTTTAAGCGTCCTGTAGATCCTTACATTGTGGATATCAATTTACATAATGAAATTTATGATATAGCAGTGAAATAAATATGAAATATTTATTTTGGGATTTTGATAATACACTAGGTTATCGTCAAGGAATGTGGAGTGAAACATTACATTCAATTTTAATATTGAATGGAATTTTTAATATAAATTCAGAAGATATTCGACCATTCTTGAAGAATGTCTTTCCTTGGCACTCGCCTGAAACTTCCCATAATTTATTGTTTAATGGTAAAACTTGGTGGGGGTATATGAATGAATATTTTGCAGAAATATATGAAAAAGTAGGAATAAATAAAACTCAAGCGATAAAATATTCTTCCCAAGTCCAGAATGAATATAAAAATTTGGAAAAATGGCATTTATATGATGATGCAATTCCTACTTTGCAAGATGCAATTAAAAATAATTATAAAAATATAATTCTCTCAAATCATATACCTGAACTACACGAAATCATAGATAAATTAAATATTACAGAATACTTTGAAGAAATATATACGTCTGGAACAATTGGATATGAAAAACCCAATCTCAAATTTTATGCTTACGTCATCAATGATTTAAAGATTGAAAAAAGAGAATGTGTAATGATAGGTGATAGCTACAATGCTGATATTGCTGGAGCATTACGGGCAGGTATACAAGCAATTTTAGTTAGGAAACCTAATGATAAAAATTATAAACTTTATAGTCAAGATTTCAGAGGAATACTAAAAATAATTAGAAAAGTCTCAACTATTGCATAGAGCATTTTCGTAAATAAAAGAATTGAATGAGTTATAAAGCCATAATTTTCGATCTCGATAATACCCTGTTAAATTTTGAAATATGTGAACGTCAAGCTATTCTTGGCGCCTTGGAAGCTTGTACAATATCTTTGAATTTACATAAAATAAGTGAAAATATTTTTCTGGAAGCATTTGAAAATTATAATTCCAAGTATTGGAAACAGCGAGAAATATTTTCTCCTACTGAGTTAATCGAGATGTCTTATCAAAGTACACTTGCTCAATTAGATATACAAACAGATAAAATAAGCAATCTTAGCCAAAGTTTTTGGCATATTTTTAATCATTCGGGCGTAATGGAACCTGATGTAAATGAAGTACTAACTGTTCTCGCAGGTAATTATCGTTTGGCTGTCATCACCAATGGCTTTGTATCAGCACAACTACCGAGAATGCAAGCTGCGGGAATTGAGCATTTTTTTGAAGCAGTTATAGTTTCTGAAGCAATTGGTTTTGCTAAACCATCTCCTGAAATATTCCATCATGCTTTATCTAGATTAAATTTAACACCAGCAGAAGTTATTTACGTTGGAGATTCTCTAAAGCACGACTATGCAGGAGCAACACAAGTCAAAATGGATTTTTGCTATTACAACAGAAAAAATCAAAATTTACCACAAGAAGCAAAA
Source organism: Nostoc sp. DedQUE04 (assembly GCF_034530995.1). NCBI lineage: Bacteria > Bacillati > Cyanobacteriota > Cyanophyceae > Nostocales > Nostocaceae > Nostoc > Nostoc sp. DedQUE04. Next base: position 40,843 of record NZ_JAVRCA010000054.1, read on the forward strand.
CCAAAATTCATGATAAGTGAACTCTTAAATTTGCTGAAATTGTTTAACTAACAGATTTTTCATTGATTCATATAAAGTTATATTTTAGCTAGTTTATTGTAAATTGTTTTGAGTAATTTTTTAATATGTCTATATATAATTCAATTGGTCAACAATACTCCAAAACTCGCGTTCCTGATATCCGTATTGTCAATAAATTAATTGATTTCCTCAATTTACCCAAAGGTAGCATTATTGCTGATATCGGCGCTGGTACTGGTGGTTACAGTCTAGCACTAGCTAATAAAGGATTTCTTGTTAATGCTGTTGAACCTTCTGTAGTTATGCAAAAACAAGCAGTAGAACATCAGCAAATTAAGTGGTTTACTGGCAATGCAGAAAATCTACCTCTACCAGATCAGTCTGTTGATGGTGTTGTAAGTATCCTAGCGACCCATCACTTTTCTCATCTCGAAAAAGCTTTTCAGGAAATGAACAGAATAATTAGAGATGGAGCAATAATTTTGTTAACTTTTGATATTAGATTAGCTCAGAAAATATGGCTTTATGATTATTTTCCGTTTTTGTGGGAAGATGCGTTACGATTTTTACCACTTAACGAACAGGTTAATTTAATTCAGAGTAATACTAAAAGGCGTGTTGAAGCTATACCCCTTTTTTTACCATACGATTTATCTGATTTATTCGCAGCAGCCGGCTGGAGACGGCCAGAGTTATATCTTCAAGCAGAAGTACGTGCGGGAATATCATCTTTTGCATTAGCTAATCAAGATTTAGTAGAGCAAGGAGTGAAGTTACTTGCAGCAGATTTAAGTAGTGGAGAATGGAGCAAAAAATATGGTGATATTCACAATTTGACAGATATTGATATAGGCTATCGTTTTATCCGTGCAACGCTGGATAACTAAATAATTGTAATTTAAAATTAAATTATGACAAATAAAGTTAGTGTAGGTGACAAAGTTAAAATTAGACAAGCTGGGATTAAAGATGTAGCGAGGATTGCTAGTCTTTGCGAACAACTTGAATATTCTGTGACTAATCAAGAAATAGAGCAGCGCCTTACTAAAATTAAAAATAACGATACTCATATTGTATATGTTACCACTGTAGAAAATGAATATGTAATTGGTTGGGCGCACGCTCATATTTGTGAATCAATAGTTATTCCGACTCCAGCGATTATTTTGGGATTAGTTGTAGATAAAGATTATCGTCATAGTGGAATTGGACGTTTTTTGATGCAACAAATTGAACAGTGGGCTTCTCTGGCTGGATGTGATAGTGTTTTGTTACGTTCTAATATTAAACGCAAAGAAGCTCACTTTTTTTATGAGAAAATTGGTTATACCAATATAAAACAATCACTGACTTTTCAGAAACAACTTACAATCGTGAGATAATTCATCTAAGCTTACCCCATTTATTTTAGCGATTAGCAGTTTCATTACAAAATTATAGAGTTAGTTTTATGGCTTTAATCAATCAAAGAATAGATGTTCCTGTGATCGTTGATGAATCAAAATGTTTAGAAAAATGCACAGCCTGTATTGAAGTTTGTCCCTTGGATGTATTGGCGAAAAATCCAGAAACAGGCAAAGCTTACATGAAATATGATGAGTGTTGGTTTTGTCTACCTTGTGAAAAAGAATGTCCAACCAATGCAATTACTGTGCAAATTCCCTTTTTATTACGTTAACTATCTGTGGTAAAAATTAATGAACGATGAACTCAATCATTGGCTAGAAATGTTGCGATCGCCTGACGTAAACGAGCGGATAGTAGCAGTCAAAACCTTGCAACATCTAGGCGATGACGAAACAATCGATGCTTTAATTATCGCTTTGAAAGACGAACATATTACTGTTCAGAAAATAGCAATATCTGCCCTTTGGGAAATTGCTAATCCTGTTGCCATCCCAGCTTTAATTGAATGCTTAACTTCAGCCGATTCAGATATTCGCTCTGAAGCGGCATCAGCATTAAACGAGTTAGTTACACAAAATGAATTGTTACTTTTACTAGAGAAGCTCCAAAATAATGATGTAAATATTCAATTAAATATTTTGGTGCTTTTGCGGAAGATACATGATATTCAATCTTTACCCGACATTTTACCATTTTTAGAATCAAAAAATCCTGAGTTAAGAGAAGCAGCCGTTACGACACTGCGATATATCAATCAACTAGAAAAATGTCCGCAAGCTTTAAATTTAATCTTTGATGAGGAAGCAAGTGTACGTCGTGCTACTGCTTTAACTTTAGAACATTTACAAGATGCAGAAGCGATCGCAATACTTTGTCAAGCACTTACAAATGATAGTGACTGGCAAGTTCGCCGAAATGCAGCTAAATCTCTGGCTATTCATGCAAATAATCGAGCAATTTCAGAATTAGAAATAGCTTTAAATGATGAACATTGGCAAGTGCGGAAATCAGCAGCACAAGCTTTGCAAAAAATTCCAGATATTCAAGTTATACCGAGATTAATTCAAGCATTAACAGATGAATATGCAGATGTCCGCAAAGAAGCTGCGATCGCACTTGGAAATTTAGCTCATCCCGATGTTATTAACCCCCTGCAACAAGCCTTAGATGACCCTGACAAAGAAGTGTCCATCCAAGCGCAACGTGCAATTCAGAAGATTCAAACAGATAGAATAGTCTCAAGGGAGCAGTAAATAATTAAGAGAAATACCAAGCCGATCGAAGCTTTGCTAATTTCGCAATACAAATTCTTTACTCCAAATTATTGACCTCTGCTTATCATCAATATTTATCAGATGGACTTTATCGACAAAACAACGATAAGTTAAATCTAAATGTTGTGCTTCTTCTAACACTTGCAACAATTTATCTGTATCTTTTGTAAATTTTCCTAGCGTTAAATGCGGTACGAATGGTAAATTTTCTCTGAAATATTCAGCTAATATACCTGTATATAATTCGTTGTGTAGTTTTACCATATCTACTTTTCCTTCTTCAACCATTAAAAACATATACTCATCCCATGATTTTTGTAATCCTTTGAGATAAATAGGAAATGTTGTCCATTTACTCAAGATACTATCAACATGAAGAATGAGATTGTTTTCATTAATAGACTCGATTATAGGAAATACAAGTGTAATATGTGGTTCCATTAAATCAAATTGTGGGTCATATTTCTGCCTTATTTGATTGATCTCGTCTGTGTTAATATTGGGGTAATGTACGAGTGCGTAAGACATACTCATAAATTATTAAATATTATATAGCAGATTTCAAATTCTCTAGGAGAACTTACACCAACATGAAGTACACCAAATATCCTTTATAACATCCAGAAGATATGACTACAGTCCATCAGCAAGAAGTCGTCCAACTACTCAAACAAATCATCGAACCTATTTTAAAAAATGATATCGTTAGTTTGGGAATGGTGCGAAATCTCCGCATAGTTGATGATTATATTTACTTACGTTTATATATTGGTTCTCATCAGCACCAGTTACAGCCAGAAATTCAATTTTTATTATCATCTTTATCTTGGTGTAAAAAAACTTATATTCAAATTTGTACAATTCCCGGTGTTAAAACAACTCTTGCAGTTTCTAGCGGTAAAGGTGGTGTGGGCAAATCTACAACAGCCGTTAATATCGCCGCAGCTTTAAAATTACAAGGTGCAAAAGTAGGACTATTAGATGCTGATGTTTATGGCCCCAATGTTCCCCAAATGTTGGGTTTAGGACAAGCTGATATTCAAGTGATTAATACTCCCACAGGTGAGAAGTTTTTACCTCTAGAAGCTCAAGGAATAAAAATAATGTCAGTGGGTTTACTTGCAGAAGCAAATCGTCCTTTGGCATGGCGGGGGCCTGTATTGCATAAAATTATCACGCAATTTTTGCAAGATGTGGAATGGGGAGAATTAGATTATTTATTGATCGATTTACCTCCCGGTACAGGTGATGCTCAAATTACAATTATCCAAGAAAGCCCAATTTGTGGAGTCATTTTAGTGACAACTCCTCAACAAGTGGCTGTTGCAGATGTACGACGTAATATATATATGTTTCGCCAAGTGGGTGTTCCTGTTCTTGGCATTATTGAAAATATGAGTTATTTAATTTGTGGTGATTGTGGTTCACGCACACCGATTTTTGGTAGTGGTGGCGGCGAACAATTAGCCGCAGAATTACAAGCGCCTCTGTTGGGACAAATTCCCATCGATCCCCGCATTTGTAGCGGTAGTGATACGGGAAATCCGATTGCGATAAACGAATACGCTTCACCAGCAAAGGAGGTTTTTACACAAATAGCTACTTCATTAAATACTACTTTTACGTTACACGATAAAACTACGCAACTTGACCAAGCTTAGTAGCTTCAGGAACTTCAATCAATTGTCCTGTTTTGACATCGTAGATATAGCCATATATAGGAATTTCATTCGGAACTAAGGGATGCAAACGAATTCGTTGGACATCTGTAGAGATGCTTTTAGCTTGGTCATCAATAGTCAACCAATTGATAAACTTGCCTTCGCCCGATCCCGACCCAGATCCAATATCTGACCAACCTATTTCATCTAGCTTGGCTGTTTTGAGGCTACTAGAAAGTAAATTGCTGATGATTTCATTGGTGAAGGTTTCCATCCCGCAATTAGTGTGATGAATTACAAACCATTCACGCGTACCAAGTAATTTATAAGAAATCACTAAAGAGCGAATCGCATCATCGCTAGCACGTCCACCTGCATTACGAATTACATGGGCATCTCCTTCAGCTAATCCAGCAAATTTAGCTGGGTCAAGTCGAGCATCCATGCACGTGAGAATTGCAAACCGACGAGATGGGGGTATGGTGAGATTACCTTTATCACCGAATTTATCAGTGTAACTAAGATTAGCTGCTAGAACTTCTTCTACAATTTGGCTCATTTTGAGTTGATATGGGCGATCGCTAGTAGGGGCGTAAGGCCTTACGCCCCTACTAACGGTGTGGTTCAAATAAACGAAAACTGATGTAATTTGTTTGACGCAGAGGCGCAAAGAGTAGGAGTTTGAGACAAGTTTTTGCGATCTATGCGGGGTAAAAGACCAATGTTCGGAGTTCGATACTTTCTCGTGGGGGAGCGTTGGCTGGGCTGGTGGGGTCTTCAAAGGCTGTATGGGCGGCAAAACGGGCGTATCCGTCTTCTGCGGAGTCGAAGCATTTGATAAATACTGCTTCGTTTCTGTGCATTTGTGGGAAATAGAACCATTTATGTTGGGAGTTATACGTGACACCGTATGTCTCACCAACCCGATCGCGGTAGACAAGATCGCCAGCTACAAGGTCTGTGGGGGCGATACTTTGCGCGTCACACAGTGCTAAAGGTGACTCTTGGATTGGTTGTGCGATCGCTCGCCAAACATTGATGATGGCAAATCGTTGTTTTAGTAACGTCTCAATATCATCATTATCTATGACTTGCGCTGCTAGTTCCAAACGAGCGCGAGTATAGCCAGATTTGGCGGTGAAGTCGTTGTGTACGCGCTTGGCGGGTTCTTTAATATTATTCTCACCTGGCTTGGAGTTACCAGCGTTACGAAGAGTGTGATCGAATATCACTACCTTCGTTGCACCTGTCACTTCTTTTAACAATTGCTCGGCTTCTGGATAGTAAACGCGGCGTACTTCGTCTTCATCGTAAAAGTTGCGGACATTAGTATTATGTCCAGTAAAGGCGAATCCTTCTCGATCTAACGAGATGTTCTCTGAGATAGAGCGAGCATTGTAAATTGGCAGTTTGTGCGTCTGATAAGTTGCATTTGTGCGAGGAATCCCGGTTGGCGGTTCGTAAGTATAGTTAACAGGTTTTTCTGCCATTGGAACCAGGTAACTGAGGTTAGCCTCTACGGATGGCAGTTCTTGGGAAATCGGTCTATCTAGAACTTGGTTATTTAAGCTCATAGGTCATCCCATTTTGGATTTTGGTTAATTTTTGGTCAATACTCAACAGTTAACGGTTCACTCCCCATTACCATACCTTTGTGTCCTATTTTTGAGATGCACCAACGGGAACAGGTTCACCGAGAACCTTGGCGAATCTTTGCAAATAGAAGTCCACAGGGTTTGCTACTGCTTGGATTGAGGAGCGATCGCTTAACCTGTTCCACCATGTCTGCAAACGAGGTGTTTCTGCTGGTAGTGTGAATTTGCGGAAGTGTTCTAAGAGTGGTAAACGTTCAAACCAGGGATAAAAGCTGATATCAACTAAGCTAAACTGGTCTCCTAAGAAGTAATCACCTTTGCCTAATCCTTCTTGTTCAATATATAAAAGTGCTTCTGTGAACTCTTTTCGTCCTTGTTCTTGTTCGGTGCTATCTTTACCACGTAAAAATTTGTTAAAAGCCGGGACAAGGCGAGTATTGGCGTAGTCTATCCAAATCCGAGCGATCGCTTTAGCTGCGGGATCGCGGGGTAACAAAGGTGGCTCTGGAAAAACTTCATCTAGATATTCATTGATAATGGCGGACTCGTAAATTTCAACATCCCCATGTTTGATAGCCGGAACTTTACCATAGTGCGAAATCTGCGTGTACCCATCTGGTTTATTTTGTAAGTCAATTTCTATCGGGGTGAAGTCAATGCCTTTTTCCAGTAAGACTACACGAGTACGTTGAGAAAAGGTAGAGGCTTTGGCGAAGTACAGTTGGATGTTGCTCATGAAATCTTTTCCTTGTAATAATCGTGACATGCAGACTATTTGAGATTGCACAACTCAAACTAAACCAATAAAACAGAAGCTGTTCATGAGCGATCGCCCACTATGGATGAAAGAAACCATTCTGTTTTCTGATTAGTGCAATTAAATAATTGACTGGCAGGTATCTACATGAACTAGATGGTATACTACACTTTATCGGTCGATTTAATGTATTTTAAATAGTATACAGTCTTTATGAAAATATGCATACCTAATTATTTGTGCAACCAAATAAATAGCTAGACATAATCAGGCGTTTGTACTCTGGGATGCTTTTTGTTGGCTGTGGCGTTCGTTTATCGCTCATTCGCAATCCTTACTGGCCACATCTGGCAGCTAAACAACTTGGACACGATAAACTCTGGCCTGTTCAATGCGATCGCGCTTGGCTGCGATCTCAACTGGGTTTAATTGAGCATCAACCACCTCAAACCCTTGCTGTTTACCGGTAGGGGTTGTAGCTATTCGACCAAACATGGTATTATATGCATTCTAGTTATCATAGTGCTATTTTTTACTTCAATACTAAGCATACAAAATTTCTGTTTTGCTAACATTAAGCTTTGCTAATACTATTTCAAGGCTGGTGATATGCAAGGCTGCTAAAACTTCATCAAAAAAATTAGTAGAGACATTGGATTTCAACGTTTTTACCAATGTCCTCATCCGTGCAAATTATTTTAATCCAAAGGTAATAGGTTAAAGGAAAAAACACTATGAATAGAGTGAACGCAAAGCGCACGAAAGGCAACACAACCTAACAACTAGAAACGTCTATCCCCCCTTAATCCTGGTTTGCTACTCTCAAAAAACAAGAATCGAATCCAGATTCTGAGATTTAGGTTGAATCAAACTTTGAAGCTTTATTTTTTAACATAAACTAAAAATTGTAGACAAAAAGTAGAAACCAAAACCCGATAAAGTTTTGGGTTATTGCATTCTCAAAAATTGACAAAAAAGGATAAAAAAGGGGCGAACGGATCTCTTGTGCGTAAGTTTTAACAACGAACAAAGGATGAAAATCTTAAACAGGGTTGGAATAATTTTCAAAGAAGGAAAAACTGATGATACCAAGTAATAGAGTAAAAGTCCAAAAACACAAGCCAAAGTTTTTTTTTGAAATTCCACCTGCGCTTAAATCTGTAAACTTTTCTTGTTTCGTTATTGGACAAAGTTTATCTTTTTTTGGGTCTTGGATGACTCAAATTGCTTTGGTATGGCTAGTTTATCAGCTAACTAATTCGGCTGTATTAGTGGGTGTAGCTGGATTTACAAATCAAGCTATGGGCTTAATTATTACACCATTGGTAGGAGTATTGCTAGATCGCTGGAACTTACGATATGTTCTATTAACTACTCAGCTAGTATCTATTCTGCTATCTTCTACCTTAACCTTTTTAACTCTTAGCGATAACATCAATGTTGCATGGATTATTGTCATTGGCACGCTTCAGGGAACGGTAAAAGCTTTCGATTTACCAGCACGTCAGGTAATTATTCCCAGACTTCTGGATAAGAAATCAGATACTTATAGTGCAATGGCTTTCCATTCATTCTTGATTAATACAGCGAAGTTTGTTAGCCCGATGATTGGGGGTTTACTGATTGCTAGGTCTGGTGCAGCTTCCTGCTTTTTAGTAGATAGTATCAGCTATCTACCATTTGTATCTGCAATCTTAACTATCAAAGTTAACCCAGTTATCAATAATTCCTTGGCTCAAAAAGCAAAAATATGGAAAAATCTTAAAGAAGGGTTTGTTTACGCATACGAATTTCTGCCGATTAAATATTTATTAATATTACAATTTGTTATTTGTTTTATGGGAATGACTCATGTAAATCTAGTGCCGATTTTTGCTCAAGAAGTACTAAAGGGAAACGCTGAAACTATGGGCTTCCTGATGACAGCTTCGGCTTTTGGCTCCATAGTTTCAGGTATTTATCTCATTTCTAGAAAAAATGTTATGGGACTGGGAAAAATTATAGCAATATCTGCTGCACTTTTAGGTTTAGGTTTAACAGTTTTTTCTCGCTCAAACAATTTGGAGATTTGTCTACTATTCATGTTTATCATCGGTATGAATAATACTCTCACCTTGGCTTCAATCAGTAACTTTGTACAATCAATTCTTCCTGATGAAGACAAAAGAGGTAGAGTAACTAGTATATTTACAACTGGTTTTTTAGGAATACTACCTTTTGGTAATTTATTTTTTGGAGCATTAACAGGTTACTTTGGTGTTAATAATTCTTTATTATTTGGCGGTGTTTGTTGCATTTTAGGAGCATATTTTTTTAGTAGACAACTGCCCCAAATAAGAAAAATAGTGCATCCAATTTATGCAGAGTTGGGCTTAATTGCCCAGTCCAATAAAAGCTAAATCCGCTTTGATGGGATGTTGTCTGGAAGCGATGTCTATGACGGGCTACGCCTACTCGTAGTTCTCTCAACTCAACCTTTCAACAACAACCGCCTTTGTTGATACTCGATCAAAACCCACCGCGTTGCGTTTTATCCACAGTCTCAAGCAGAGAATACAACACTGTGTGCTGTTACTCTAGGGTTTCCCGCTCTTGCTAAGTTTATTGTAAAAACCTCTTGATTTTTATCACCGATTGTGAGAAAGTCTGATTTAACATCTATAAAGTACGGTAAATCGATAAATTTACAGTACTATATAGCTTGACTGGAAGCAAGCCGTGGTTTTAGCTGTGCTTTAATCCGGCAACATGCGATCGGACTGATTACAACTACAAAAGTATAACAGCCATGCAATGAAGGCATAATATCGGCATTCAGTGCTGGTATGACTGTCAGGAGAATCATATCAAGTTTGGATGATTACTTCTAATAAAATCTATCAATTTAGGTTGGGTTTAACGGCAGTCAAACCCAACCTAAACAAGGATCAAATGTTGGGTTTGACTGCGAGAAGCCCTTTCTCTAGGAGATGTTATTCGCATTAGATTCTAGGTTCTTCAATCAACCGTAACCTACAGATATTATTAAGTGTTTAACCGAACTTGATATCACTCTTATGCAAGTTACCTTCCATTACCAGTAAAGTAACCCCAGATATCATCCCAAATCAGATTCAATTTCCCTGTTTCTCTGGGAGTGGGCATTTTGTGTGTGGCTAGTTGTTCTAGTTTTCAGATGCTCATGTATTCACTTATGACTAAATTTTGGGATTATTTTTTCTAGTGGAGAACATCTCATGCAAGTAGATCCAAATTCTCATCAAGGTTCCGAACAAGATACTCAGGCTAATAGCGAAATAGATAAACTCAAACAACCCCGTGTAGCTAGCAAACGTTTCTTTGGTAGTCACGCCAGCAGACGCTCATTTCTCGGTCGCGCCGGTTTGTTTAGTACAGCTAGTGTTGTGGCAGGGGTTTTCAGCTCATCTCTTTCCTTGAAGAAAGGAGGAAATGTTGTCCAGGCCCAAAGACCTCCTGCAACGTTTACTCCTGCAACGTTTAACTATAGCAACTTTCGTAATAGAGCTTTTCAAGTACGTACAAGAGCAGCCAAGGTTAATTCGGAAGTTCCTATCCCTCCTCATCCCACCAATGGAGATGAGGCGAAGTATGCTAACAAAATTGCGACGGATACACGAGGATTACCCCATAACAAGCTGGGCGAAGTGGATCTGAAGGCTTATCAATCTTTTATTAATGCGTTGACCTCCGATGATCCCAATGAGTATGAAAAGATCATCCTGGGTGGCAAACGGAAGCTGGTACAACCGCTCGGTCCATTAGCGGTTAGCTTGAGTGGGCTGAATCCGACCCAATTGACAATTCCAGTGCCACCTACCCTCGATAGTGCAGAGCAGGCGGCTGAATTCCTCGAAGTTGCTTGGCAACAACTGTTGCAGGATATACCCTTTAGTGAGTTCCGCAATAATACAACTAACCCGCTGATTCTGGCAGCAGTTCAGGATCTGAATCGGTTGTCAGCATTCAAAGGGCCTAAACAGAACGGACGAGTTACACCCGAACTCCTATTTCGAGGCACCGCGATTTACGTTAATGGCTCTGGTGGAACGACTTACTACACGTTACCAGGGGTAGATGTGGGGCCATACGTCTCCCAGTTTTTACTGCGTCCTGTGCCCGCAGGAACACAGAGTTATGTTCAGCTTAACCGTGTTCCCCTAGCTATTCCCGAAAACAGTTTTCAAACCAACTATAACGAGTGGTTGCTGGTGCAAAATGGTGGCGATCCTGGTCGAACGATTAAATTTGACCCAACCCCTCGCTACTTTATCAACGGGCGCGACCAGTCAGAGATTGCCCACACACCACCACCCGTCTATGCAAATGCTGCTCTAATTCTACTCGCCAAGCCAGTCATTAATGACTTCCTAGCTGGTGGCGTTGGCTCACCTTACAATCCCGGTAATCCTTATAACAACTCGAAGACCCAAGCGGGTGGTACTGCGACATTTGGTCCAGGGTATTCACAATCTCTCATCGCTTGGGTTGCTCCACATGCAATCAGAGCGGCTTATTGGCAGAAGTACTATGTTCACCGTCGTCTGCGAGCAGAGGCTTATGGTGGGTTGGTTCACAACAACAAGGTGAATAAAACAAACTATCCGATTCACCCCGATGTTTTTAACTCAGAAGTACTAGACCGCTTCTTTAGTAAAAACAAATCTTATTTGCTACCGCAAGCTTTTCCTGAAGGGGCACCATTCCACTCTTCTTATCCAGGGGGCGCTTCGGTGTCCGCAGGTGCCAGTGTCACCATTTTGAAAGCACTATTTGATGAAAGTTATGTGATTCCGAATCCGGTGGTACCCGATCCCAAAGATCCCACCAAGTTGATTCCCTATCAAGGGCCACTGCTGACCGTGGGCGGCGAATTAAACAAACTGGCGGCAAATATTGGCTTGGGTCGTGATAGTGCTGGGATTCACTGGCGCACAGATGCAGCAGCGTCGTTGGCCCTTGGCGAAGCGATCGCAATTAGCATTCTCAGAGATGAGAAGCTAACGTTCCGCGAAAAATTTGCAGGTTTCACCTTCACCAAGTTTGATGGTACAAGAATCACAATTTAAGGCTTTAACTGTTTAGAAAATATAGAGACGCGAAATATCGTGTCTCTACATTTACTTAAATCCTATTTAGTTTCAGAGTTTTACAATGTCTGATCTTCGGAGATTTTACTCTCGGTCGCGATCTATGTTATTGAGCATAGCGGTAGCGATCGCGCTCTTGATATCTACAACACAAGCACTCAATCCCAAAAATATAGTATCAGCAAAAGAAGCATCACCGGACATAGAACTAGCTAAGAAAATCGGTAAAGAAATTATTGCTGCTTGTCCTGTTGTCTCTGATGCTAAAAATTTAGCTGCCTTCAACTCATGCGCTGACAAACTCGCTAAACTAACAACCCTCCGCGAAACCATGAATGCACCCTTCTTGTGGGGCGCTCAAAGCAAAGTCGGTAATTATAATCTCAAAGATAATCAAACAACTGAATTTAATCCATTAGTTTGGCGTCGCATTTACCTAGCTACTTTTATGTTCAAAGGTGAACCAAAGGTTGAACAGGTAAACAATTTAATTGTGATTCACCTTCCCATTCAGTTCCGCAATCAGCTTGATATTGGTGCTTATCCTTATCCTTTTTGGCACTCATCGAAAAAGTGGAATTCTTACCAGCAAAGTACTGAATTACTTCTGTTTCTAGAACAGAAAAAGCTTAAAGGGGCGCTGCGTTCAGCTGTGGTTGACCCACAACGACCAGTAGTAAATCATGTATGGGATGGTAATTGGGTTTGGAATGATGCTCATGGTGAGAAACAACCTTATGTGACACTGTATACTCGTTTGTTTTCTCCATCGAACCCATACGTTGCTAAAGTTGATGCTGCTTATCGTGCATTTGAGGTTAATTTACGTCAACACGCTTGTATTGTTTGTCATAGTCCAGACAACGCGGCTAAACAAAATCCTTTAGTAATGCTGAGTTATCCAAATCAAGCGCTCTCATTACGACACGAAACGGTACGCCAAATCAAAGAAAAACTGATGCCACCTCCGACTGGTATTATTAACGATCAAGAGCGACAAAAGCTAGTTGAACTCGCCCAAGCATTTGCCCAAGCAGGCGACCAAGCCCTAGCTTACGAAGGAGAAAAATAACTTCTTTCAAGTTCATTCAAACAACTGGTAATTGAGTCTGATGTGGTGCTGTCTGTGCTAGTTCCTCAGCTAAAACAATCGACTGAAAATATTACATGATTTCACGATCGCCATCGTTTCCTCAGCCACAAAACCACAAAACCAACAATAATTCCAACTATGAAACTGGAACTGAAAGGGTAGTCGCAAAAGAAGCGAACTTGCTTAAAAAAAATATCTTTATTACAATCTTTTGCAGGCTCTCTTACCAGAGATATAGTTGCTATACTAGCACCTGCAACAGCTACAAGCTCTTGGAAGTTATGCTCTCGTTCAGATTTTTCCGCTTCTATGCGACTGCGAGTAGCGTTAATTGTATCTTCTAAAAGTTGCAAGCCAAGCTGCATATTTTCGATATCTTTAGTAATTTGTGGTAAATATTTTTTGTTGGCTAGGGCGCTAAATTTTTCTAAAAAATCTAGCTGATTATTTTGACCTGCTTTTTCTTGAATCAAAGCCAAGCGGATTTGATAATTAGATAAATTAATTTCAATTATTTGTTTTTGGAAAGAAAGGTTTAGTAAGTCGATTGTATATTGCTGAAGAATATTATCAATATTATTTAAAATCTTGCGAGAAGTTGTAATATTCTGCTTTTCTTGCCGAGAATTACTCTGATTGGTAATTTTTCTATTTTCTTCAATCTGTTTATAATGATTGAGCAGAGATTCTTTGACTAAACGACTTTGCCAATAAGCCCACGAAATCTTACTTCGATAACAAAATAAACCCATCCAATCTTTATAAAATTCCGCAGATTTTTCTGCGCTCTCTCGATTATTGTAAATAGTAATAATCACATCATATTCATTACTATTTAGAGAAATTGTTGCGTTTTTTAAGCTCTGATTTATATATTTCGATCGCCCTACTTCAAAAACTTTTCCATCTAAAAAAGTACCTTTTTCTGGTTGCCAAGAAGTATCTTTAAATAAAGTATAATAGCAATCTTTGGCAATATCTTCATGGGTCTGAGATGAGTTTTCTGGTAGCCAACCAGAAAGCAACCAGGTTTTTCCAATTAGTTTCAGTTCTTTATTTAGTTTTTGTTCGATTTCAGTCTTTAAAATTGCAAAAGACTTAGCTGGTTGACTTTCAGTTTGATTATTAATAGAACAATCTATTTGTAAGCCATAAGTATCATTTAATCTAACAGCATAATAGTATCCTTCTAAACTTTTATTGTCGGGAATAAAGTTAATTTGAGGAGGGTGGGTAATCTCTAAATACTCGGTTTCAATGTCAGGATCGTAGAGTTGAGTATCAGAGGGGAATTGTTCTAAAAAAGCTGCTTTGTTTTTTTGTATTTCTGCGTCAGTTGTGTTTAAAGAACTTTTTAAAGCATATAAAAACAAATCAAGTGTAGGATAGATTAAATCGCTCATCACAAGGGCAAAACTAATTTGATTGATTGGATTGAGATAAAAGTTGTTTCCATTTTTCTAAAAATTTGACTTGTTTTACTGTTTCTTCTGGTTGAGAAGAACTCCCAACAATGACTACAACATTATTGAGTTGGCTTTCGTAACCTGTAGCTTCATATTTGGGTTTAAAGCCTCTAGTTATTGGATACTTGTCAAAAGTATTGAGGCTACTAATTTCTGCTTCAGTTGGAAGTAAATCATGAGGAATTTCTTCTAGATTATCTAATTGAGATTTATAAAATTGATAAGACTGATTTAAGTCAGGATTAGGGGTAATTATTTCTAACAAACGTCCTTTAATATAGTCTTCCCAAGCTTTGGGTTGGGTGTCTAATTGCTTTGCAACTTCTTTTAAATTCTGTTTTTCTTGTTCTTTGAGGGCGGTTTTTAAGTCTTGAAACGCCAATAGAAAAGCAATGATAGTATTGTCAGCCTTGGTCTTCATAGGTTTTTATACCAAACTCACTACGACTAATATAAATATAATTTAGAATGAGATGATTACAGCAGATACCTTGATGTTCAGTTTTGATTCTTTATGTCTAAAAAGAATAATTTACACAATAAAACGTTATTTATTATACCTGTTATTGCGGAAATTAATATAGTTTATTGCACGCAGGACTTATATCATGTCCGCCAAATTACCCATAATAAAAGAACCCCACCCCCAACCCCTCCCGAAAAGCGGGGCTACGGTGTACACACAAGTCAAATTACCCCCCTTAATCCCCCCTTGTAAAGGGGGGAAATAAGAAATCTAGTTCCCTCCCCAATACATACGGGGAGGGTTAGGGTGGGGTAAAACCTTGGGTTAATCAGCTATTTCAGACTTGTGTGTACACTGTAGGCCTGCGGGGAGGGGAGACAAAGCACAGCTTTGGCGGGGTGGGGTTCTTCGGGTTTAATAAGCAATCAAGCGGACATGATATTACGCAACAATAACGTAATTTCGTCATTGCGACCGTTCGCTGTTAGCGTTTCCGCAGGGTAGGGAAGCGATCGCAAAGCCTTATTTTTTCTCGGAGGTGCGTAAGTCCTAGCACGGTTTCCTAGTTATTTCCGTAGAAACTAAAGAATGCTGTGGATTAGGTATTAAAGCTGTGGACAGATTGTGTCTACAGTTCAAAAAAAAGTTCTAATGGTTAGTCAGGTAATAAAAATGGCATCGGAATGGGCGGCTCAAGTTATTGGAATTAATTATTACCCAGAGTACACCACCCTAAAGCCGCTAACAGCAGCAGCAGAAGATGCTGAGAAAATTGCCCAGCAATTAGAACAATACGGTTATAGACCTTTCCGCGCTCAATGTTTACCTAAAACTTTAAACCAGAAGGGAGAAAGTAAAATCGATCGCCTTGGGGCGGTAAAGGTGCAAGAATTACAAGAAGCCATAGCTAATCTTTTCAATCCTCCTCCTCCTAACCCCAGCCCAGAAACAGCGTTATTCTTCTTTTCAGGACATGGGTGGTGCAAAAGTGTCGCGGGTAAAGATGAAGTATTTCTAGCTACCAGTGATGTTTTACCTGATGCAGAAATCTATGGTATACCTTTAAGTTGGTTGGGTGAGCAGCTGCAAATAAGTCAGGCTAAACGAGTCGTTGTTTGGCTAGATTGCTGCTATAGCGGTGAATTGTTAAAATTTATTCCCACAGATAAAGATTACTGTTTCATTACTGCAACTCGTTCTTACGAAACTGGTGTCGAAATTCCCCACGCGCAGGGGTTGATGACGGAGGCGTTACTTGCAGGATTGAACCCGGAAAATGACGCAGATGGGATCGTCAATAGCCACAAATTGGCAGATTTCATTATCAGCCGAATGCCGAATACAGTCCAGCGCCCGTTAATTGCCAATTCGCCACGCGCAATTTTGCTGACAACTAAGTTTTCGCAAAAAAGCTTTCAGAATAAGTGTCCTTATCGTTCCCTGTCGTATTTTAGCGAGACGAAAGAAGATGCTGAGGTTTTTTATGGGCGGAGTGCGCTGACTGGGCAGTTGATTCAACAGGTAAGAGATAAGCATCGCTTAATTGCTGTATTAGGTGCTTCCGGTAGTGGAAAATCATCTATGTTACGGGCTGGGTTACTCTACCAGCTAAAGCTAGGACAAGAAATTCCAGGGAGCGATCGCTGGACTTATATTACACCGTTTACGCCGAAAGAATCTCCTGTTAATAGTTTACAGGAGGCTTTTGCACTTTCCTTGCCTAATCTTTCGCTTACCCCGCTTAATCCCACATTGCAAAGTTCCGGTGTACAGACAAGTGAAATTACCCCCCTTAATCCCCCCTTGGAAAGGGGGGAAACCAGAAAATCTAACTCCCTTAATCCCTCCTTAAAAAGGGGGGAAACTGGAAAATCTAACTCCCTCCCCTTTACAAGGGGAGGGTTGGGGAGGGGTAATTTTACCCATATTATCGGCGAGGAGTTAAAAGCATTAAACACACCAGTCATTTTGATTATCGACCAGTTTGAAGAATGCTTTACAATGTGCGATGACAGCCAGCGCCAAGAATTCTTTGACTGTTTGCGGGAATTAGTTGATTGTACAGATAACCTTTATATTTTCATTGGGATGCGATCGGATTTTCGGGCGAGATGGCGAGAATATCCTGAATATGCCAGCAGAATCCATAAACCTTACATCAACGTCGAACACTTAAGCCGTGAGGAAATTGAAGAAGCGATTACTAAACCGGCTGATTGGGTAGGATTAGGCATAGAGGGAAGGTTAGAACAGCAACTAATTAATGATGTTGAGGATTACCCCGGAAGTTTGCCTTTGCTGCAATATACCTTGACAGAATTGTGGCGTGAGTCGAGTAATCAAGGCGATGAGGTTCTCACCTTGAAAACTTATCAGGATTTAGGCGGGGTGGAAGGAACGCTACAAAAACGCGCTGATGCAGTTTACGAAAGTCTTTCAGCAACAGAAAAAACTGTGGCGCGGCGGATTTTTCTAGAATTGACGCAAATCGGAGAAACCACAGATGTCAGGCGGCGCGTGCGTTTGGGCGAGTTGGTTAATTCCTATCATTCTTTGGAACTTTTGCAACAGGTGAGTGAGAAGTTAGCGGATAAAGATGCACGATTAATTACAAAGACGGATGAGCCGGATTCCCAGGATGTAATTTTAGATGTTGTCCACGAGGCCCTTATCCGCCACTGGCAAATGTTGCGGGAGTGGAAAGAGGAATATAAGTTAGGAATAGGCATTGAGCGACAGATTGAAGCGGAAGCCCAAGAATGGCAGAGGAATGAGAAAAAGCCAGGGTTTCTCAGACAAGATGACAGATTAGCAGTAGCAGAAGCATATTTAACTAGATTTGGTGATTGGCAAATGCTGAATGGGGTAGCCGAGGAGTACATTCAGCAGAGTCAAGAACTGCGAAATCGCCTTGAGCGAGAAGAGAAAGAACGCCAACAAGAAAAGTTGGCAGCAGCACGGCGGCAAAATCGAGTTGTTACCTTGTTTAGTATGGGGTTAGCTGGAGTAGCTATCTTTGCCGGTTATCAATGGTGGAACGCCCAAAACAAAGCCAAGGAAGCAACACAACAAAGTACCATTGTTCTAGCTCAAAGTTCTGAAACTTCCCTACTGTCCGACAGGCAGCTTGAGGCTGCGGTTGCAGCTCTACAGTCAGGTAGACAAATTTCAGGTAGACCAATTAAAAATATCAATTTAGAACAAACGGCTAACCAGCAAGCTGTAGTGGCACTCAAGCGAGCAATTTACAATCTGCAAGAACGAAACCGCTTGGAAGGGCATAGCGAAGCGGTCAATAGCGTAGCATTTAGCCCCGATGGCAAGACCATCGCTTCTGCTAGTAGGGACAAA
>NZ_JAVRCA010000055.1:0-56757 GCF_034530995.1 Nostoc sp. DedQUE04
CCCAATGCCCAATGCCCAATGCCCAATGCCCAATGCCCAATGCCCAATGCCCCATGCCCAATCCCTATTTAGCAAGACCGTGTTCTAGAGCAAAGCGAACTAACTCTGTACGGCTATTGGTACCGGTTTTACTAAATAAACGGCTGACGTATTTTTCTACATTGCGGACGCTGGTTTCTAAGCGACGGGCGATTTCTTTGTTCATTAACCCTTCTGCGACCAAATTTAAAACACTTTGTTCTCTGGGAGTCAAATCAATTTTAAAAGGGGCTGGCGATTGGGAAATAGCATTTCTTTGAGTTAACAATGCTTTAATTTGGGAAATCTGATTGGCTAGTTCAGCAAGATCGGGGGTTTCAGCATCATCTCCCGTACTCGCAGCCTTAGCAGCGCGACGGGCTAGCAAATTTTCGACTATAGCCACTAACTCGTCTGGATCGAAGGGTTTGGGTAGATAGGCATCAACACCAGCGTGATAGCCTTGAATGCGATCGCCTGTCATACCTTTAGCAGTTAAAAATACTACTGGGAGTGCTTGGAAACGGGGGTCTTCCCGTAGTTGCTTTAGAAACTGATAGCCATCTACTTGAGGCATCATCACATCAGAAATCACTAAATCAGGTGTATTCAGCTGCATCCATTCCCAACCTTCAAGGGCGTTACTGGCGACTTGAACGCTGAAACCGCTCTCTTGCAAATAGTCTTTCACGGCTTCCCGTATCCCTGGTTCATCATCCACCAGTAACAATTGTGCTGACATTTAAAATTCCCTTGAGTTTTCCTTTTTCCAATTTAGCGAAAGTTGGTAAGCATTGAGCAACTTGAATTCACCTCTACCGCCTCTAAAGCTTTTAAAGTTCACAGCTGTGCCTCCATCAACTCTGCTGCTGCATTAACGATTGTGCCTTCATAAGGACGGGGTGTCCGCAAAGTTTTTCAACATTCCCCTATAGCAAGATCCCAACAGTTGATGGTTTCATGTTGGCTACCGCTAAGGAAAGTTGGCTCGTCTTGAATCAAACTAAGCCACCATGTAGTAAGGCAGTCTCTAGTAGCTATGATTCATGATTGCTATGAGAATAAAAAAAGCGTTCTTATCAATTACGAATTTTTTAATAACCCTTACCATTGAGGATTTTCCATAATTAATGCTTCTGCTGCCGAGCTATTTAACGGAACTGAGAAAAAATGTCCTTGGACATATTGACAGTTTAACTTTCTTAGAACTAATAGTTGCTCTTTTGTCTCTACCCCTTCAGCAAGCACATCCACACCTAGCTTGTGTGCCAAAGTGACAATTATCTCAATAATTTCTAAATTCTTACTATTAGTGCCCATCATGCTGATGAAAGAACGGTCAATTTTCAACACACTAATCGGAAAGTTATAAAGACCACCTAATGAAGAGTAGCCTGTACCAAAGTCATCAATTGATAACTCAATGCCCATCTCTCGAAGTTGTAAAATTGCGGCAGTTACCTTATCGCCATTTTCCACAATTGCCTTTTCAGTAATCTCTAGGATTAGAGTACCAGCATCCAGGCCAGTTGAGTGCAAAATTTGCCCAATCTGCTCTATCAAGTCCGGCTGAGAAAATTGCTTGACGGAGAGATTAACACTAATTTTCTTTAGTAATTTAGAACGATGACATTCCCGCCAAACTTGCATCTGGCGGCAAGCTTCATGCAAAGCCCATTTGCCAATGGAGAAAATTAGTCCAGTTTCCTCTGCTAGGGAAATAAAATCTGCTGGATTAAGTAGACCACGCTCTGGGTGCTGCCAGCGCAATAGAGCCTCAAAACCTAAAATAGAGCCATTAGCGAGCGAAACAATCGGTTGATAATAAACCCGAAATTCTTCGCGTTCAATTGCTCGCCGCAAATCAGTCTCTAACTGCAATCTCGCTAGAGCATCAGCATACATATCTGAGTTGAATAGCTCATAACGCGCTCTGCCTATCATCTTGGCTCGATACATTGCTGTATCTGCATCCCTCAACAGTTCTTCTGGGTGTTGATAGTCTACTGTCGAACTCAACGCAATGCCAATACTTGCCGTGATGAAGACTTCTTGTCCGTCAAGTTCAAAGGGTAATGCCAGTTCCTTCTGAATCCGTTCAGCGACTTTGATAGCATCTGACATATCCTGGATTCCTTCAAGCAGGATTGTAAATTCGTCTCCCCCAAGCCGTGCTGCTGTATCTATGGAGCGTACACATATTTGTAGTCTACTTGCAACAGCAAGCAGCAATTGGTCTCCATTTAGGTGTCCAAGGCTGTCATTGATCACCTTAAACCGATCTAGGTCGATAAATAGTACAGCATATAGATAATCTGAATGCCGTTTTGAATAATTTATCGCATGTTTTAGGCGGTTCATAAATGCAACGCGGTTTGCCAGACCCGTCAGTGTATCGTGAAAAGCAAGGTGCAGTAGTTGTGACTCGACTCTTTTACGTTCTGTAATTTCATTTAGCAATTTCTGATTTGCTTTTACCAGTTCCGCTGTCCGTTCCGCTACCCGTATTTCTAACTCACTGTAAGCTCGGTACAACATTTCTTCAGCTTGTTTGCGTTCACTGATGTTGCACAACAGCCAACGCCACCCAAGGTAATTAAACTCAAGATCGTATACTACAGACGCTTTCACATTAGCAGGGAAAGGCTTTCCTTTCCGTGGCTGTAAGTGAATTTCCCAGTTCAGTATCTCTTGCAAATTGTTTATTTGATAGTTAAAGGACTGGCGGTCTTGTTGAGCAATAAAAAGAATTAATGGTTTACCTACTAAATATTTTTGTTGGACACCGAGCAAAGTTGCTGCTATGTGGTTAGCCTCTTGGATTATTCCGTCAGTATCAGTTACCAAGTAACCATCTGGAGCAAACTCGAACAAATCTTGGTAACGCTGGCGCTCTTTCTCTACTGCCGCTCGTGTTACCTTTAACTCCTCGGAAGCTGTCAATAGTTCTTCCATTGCGGTGTTAAGTTCCTCGAAAGCTTCTGTTATCATCTCCGGTTGTGAGTTCAGCTTAGTTCCATAGCATTTTAATAGTTCCTGTATCTGTGAGCACAATTTATCTATCTGTTGATTAAATCCATCCACTTTCATGTTGCTCAACTCACAAAACTATAAAGCGTAAGTGTGAATGAAGAAAGCAGTGAAAGCAAACTCCATGCTTTCTTCAAGACTTCAGACGCTATTGAGCAGGCAAGGAGAGAAGGTTACTTGAAAGAGCGGACACTCTATAAATAAATATTAAAGAAGTTGGTTTTTTGATTTACTAATTTATCTTTCAATAATCACGAAGCAATCAAATTTGTGCAGCCTCAATCAACTTTTAGCCTTATTTAGTGCCAACCAGCCCTACCTAGTGAAATGTTTATTTTATTAAATACAAGGTACTAAAGTTCAAAGATTAATAACAGCATATTTGCTTTACCTACTTTTGAAAATACTTCTTAAGATACATTCGCTTTTGTGAGCTAAAGAAAGCATAAGGTTCTCAGCCAATGCTTCTAGACTGACAAGAACGTTTTTGCTCAGGTGTTACTGAATTCAGCTATGAAAATGATTTTGCGTAATTTCAAAACCTTTGTAGAAACTAGCAATTGCAACGTCTTTATACCAAAATTTACACATCTAAATCAGCAACGCCCTTTTTCTTAATTACAGTCGAGCAATTATCTTGGCATTCTCTGGTAGCTTGGCGTCTCTTTGTCCAGCAGTACGCGCCCTAGCTGTGAATAAACCAATGGGGGTATTTAATAAATCTACAAGGCTGGCTTGACTAGCAATGGCTGCGACGGGCTTCGCCAAAGCCTTTTTAATATCTCTTGGTACTTCCTTCAATAACCAACGTGCCAAGCGATAGCCGTATTCTCTGGGTGTCATCTCTCGCATTAAATCTACACCGTACAGTTCGTGCAGATAGCGATTTGAACGTCCATAACGCCGCCATTGACTTTGCAGTTCTTGAAGTGTAGCGCGGTGGCGGTGCTGAACGATCGCACTTGGAGCAAATTCCAAACGCCCGATGTTTTCTGCCAAAATCCGCCAACAAATATCAGCATCACCACCAGTAGTTAGATAGGGACGAAATAAACCCACTTTTTCAAAAGCAATGTGCCGAATCGCCAAATTAGCTGTTTGACCATAGGGACGAAAGGAATGGTTAAGGGTATGTTTTTGCGATAAAGTTTCTTGACGGTCTGCGTGTTGTTCTAACAAAGTTGTGCCTGGTAGTGCCAAAATTTCACCAGCAACAATTACTACTTCTGCGTTAACAAAAGGCTGAATTAGTGTGTCTAACCATTGCGGTTGTGGGCGACAATCTGCATCGGTAAAAACCATAATTTCACCCGTAGCGGCGCGAATCCCGGTATTACGAGCAGCGTAAGAGCTTTGAATTTGGGTTTCGCTTAAGGGGCGAATTGTAATTGGGGAATTTTCGGCAGATGTTTTCAGGATGGTGAGAGTGCGATCGCTACTGTTGTTGTCCACCAACAAGTATTCTACCCGGTCTTTTGGGTAAGTTTGAGACAACAGACAATTGATTAACTCTGGTAAATCTGCCTCACCGTTATAAATAGGAACAACCACCGATACCATTGGTAAAAAGCTGGTGGCGGTGGTTGCATCAACTGGTTGATGATTCATAAATCTGAGATTTTGGAGATGGGATTAGTAGTTAGTATTCCCAAATCAAAATCCTGGAACGGCATATCAAGCAGTTTTCATAACTCCAAAAATCTGGATTTGGGAATACTACTATATAAACACCTGGTAACAAATCATTCGCGTCAATTTAAAATTTCAGGTTATCGGCGCGGCTCATGGGTCGAGTCGGTTGATTTGCTGGTGGCTGGGCAAAGTTATTATTTGATAGAATTGCGATCGCTCGAGCATATTGGGGATCGCTCTTAGTTCCAATTAAATTGGGATTAGAAGCCAATTGACGCTCTTGTGCCTCTGTCAAGTCTAGCTTGATATCAGGTGTAATTCCTTTGTGGTTAATATCTGTTCCTGCTGGGGTGTAGTAATGGGCAATGGTGACAGCCAAGCCGGAACCATCTGCGAGTTCATGAACTGACTGGACTAAGGCTTTGCCAAAGGTTTGACCGCCCACAACTACCGCCCGTTTATTATCCTTGAGCGCCCCTGTAAGGATTTCACTAGCACTAGCTGAATTGCCATCCACTAAGACTGCCAAAGGACGATTTGTTAGAGCAGTGCGATTGGCTTTAGTTTCTTCGCTGCTGCCTACACGGTCTATTGTCTTGACAATTCCGCCGTTGTCATACCACATCCGAGCAATTTCAATGCTTGCCTGCAACAAACCGCCAGGATTTCCCCGCAAATCCAAGACATAAGAATCAACTTTCTTAGTGTTCAAATCGCGGATGGCTCGTTGCATTTGGTCTGCGGCGTGGGCGCTAAATTCCCGCAAACGGATATAGCCAACGCGGCGATTCCCTTCTTGTTTGAGGGTATAGCGTACCGTTGGGACTTCAATACTTGCCCTTGTCAGCTTCAAATCAAAGGCATTTTGGCCTGCGCGTCCTAATCTTAGCTTAATCGGAGTACCCGCTTTGCCACGGATGAGCTTAGAAGCATCATCCACTTTCATTTTGAGAGTGGATTTGCCGTCAATTGCCAAAATTTGATCGCCTGCTTTGATTCCAGCTTTCAGCGCCGGAGAGTTTTCTATGGCTTCGACAACGGTGAGCTGCTGAGTTTTTTCGTTCACTTCCATCCGAATGCCGATACCAGAGACTTCCCCAGATGTTTGGCTAGTTAGAGCTTCAAATTGTTGGGGGTCCATGAACCGAGTGTAAGGATCTCCTAACTTTTGTAAAGCTTCGCGGATGGCAGTGTATGCTTCTTCCTTAGAAGAGTAGTCTTTGCTCAACAAGCTTTGCCTGGTTGCTTGCCAATCTTGTTGATTAAATTTGCCATCTACATATTCATGATTTACCAGTTGCCAAACTTGGTCAACTATCACTTTTGGGCTGTCTTGGAGGGCTAGAGCAGCACGGACACCACGAGTCCAAGCGGGGCCGAATACAGACATGGTAGCAGTTGTGGCGATCGCTCCACCAATCAAGGCTACTTGGAGCGGTGAGTAACTTTTCGCAGATTGGTTCATGTATACTTAGCTGGAATAATTGTGTTGTTGACAGTTTAGCAATCAGGCTTTCCAGAAATTTTTAAGTTTTTATACCCCAGAATCAACTATGTTCCTTCATCATTTTTATCCTTAAATGATGCCAAAAATGCCGCATTAGTTATTAACAATCATTTCTCAGTTTGTTAGTCTACTCCGGAAGGCTATACTGAGCGTGTGACACTTTAATTAGCGTCATCTTTGCATTCTAGATTACTTTTATAAGATAGCACTTTGCTCACTGAATTGCAGTACTGTTATACAGCAATAAAATCAGTTTTTCTTACTTAAGTCATGAAACGCAAATTTACCAACAAATCATTAATTTCTATTAAAAAAAAATCTGCTAATCTGTGGCAATTGTTACAAAAACTCAGTGGTGGATTGTATGTTGTCCTGGGTGTTTGGCTGATTTTTACTACTATAACCTTAGTTTTTGCGTCTTCGCAGCCAGTAGATGCGTTCTTTGTGCTTGGTGGCAGTATTCGTCGAGAAACTTATGTTGCCCAACTAGCAAAACAATACCCGCAAACCCCAATTTTAATTTCTCATGGTTCCCCAGATCCCTGTATACGGTTAATTTTTGAGGCAGAATTAGCAGAGTTACAAAACGTTTGGTTAGAAAAATGCGCGAATTCTACCTTTGAAAATTTTTATTATGGTATTCCAATTTTGCGCCGTTGGGGAGTGCATAAAGTCATGTTGATTACCTCGCCAAGTCATTTACCCAGAGCTAAATGGATGGCACAGGTTCTTTTTGGCGCTCATGGTATTTGGGTTGAGCCAGAAATTGTTCAGGAGTCGGGTATTCCTGGTAATCGGGAATCTTGGACAAAAACTGGATTAGATGTAACGCGCAGCTTATTTTGGGCGATTTTAAGTCAAATTATTCAACCGCAATGCTCAAATGTGACAAAACTTACTGATGTGGATATGCAAGCTTGGGAGCATCGAGGTTTCCATTGCGAACACCAAGGAGGGTTGAGGAGGTAACTTACTCACTCGTAATGCGTCCACATCCGAATTATCTTGACTACTTGCTCGGATTCAATGACCTCATATACCAATCGATGCTGTATATTTATCCTACGAGAATAAGCACCTGATAAGTTACCAACCAGCTTTTCATAAGGTGGAGGATTTTGAAAAGGATTTTCTTTAAGGACTGCGAGTAATTCCTCGGCCTTTTCCTTTAAGTTACTAGAAGCTAATTTCTTTGCGTCTTTTTGCGCTTATTTTGTGTAAATCAACCTCCAACTCGCTCCTTCGGGATTTGCAAGTGGCTCCTCAGAAGCTTGCTGACTCACCAATCTAACTCCCCATCACATTCTTGGATCGGGGTTGCTAGTCCTTCTTTTATAGATTCTCGCATTCCAGGGACAGATAATAAGTAAAGAGTCTCTTGAATTGCAGACCAATCTTTTTCCGCTAGCAGAATTGCATTACCACGATCGCCTCGAATGATCACAGGTTTACCCTGCTCTGCAACTTGGTCGATGATCTCTTGCAAATTATTTTGAGCGTCGTTGACAGGAAGCGAAGACATCATAACTTTTTTAACTCACGATAACTTTAATTTAGTTTACTCATCCTACAAAAAATCACTTTGTTTTTTGATAGCATGATAACCGTGTCATCATGCTAATTATGATAGTATCATTTAAGGATCGAGGAACCGAAGATATTTTTGATGGCAATGACTCAAAGGAAGCTCGAAAGCAATTTCCTATATACTGTTGGGAAGTTGCACGGAGAAAATTAGATCAAATCAATGCAGCGTTATCTCTAAATGATATTAAAGTTCCACTGGGTAACAGGTTAAAAGTACTAAAAGGCGCTCGTAGAGGTCAGCATAGCATTCGGATTAATGACCAATATCAAATTTGCTTTATATGGACACTCCAGGGTGCATCAGAAGTTGAAATAGTCGATTACCATTAGGAGGTAACAACAGATGAGAGTTCCAAAGTATAGACCTCCATCACATCCAGGTGAAATATTACTTAAAGATTTTCTAGACCCAATGGGAATCACCCAAAGAGAACTTGCAAATGCACTTCACGTTCCTTATCAGCGAATAAATGAGCTTGTAAATCAAAAGCGAGGTATTACACCTAGTACGGCAATAAGGTTATCAAAATTTTTCGAAAATAGCTCAGAGTTTTGGTTAAACCTCCAACAAAAGTGGGAACTTTACCACGTTTTCAAGGAAGAAGAAGAGGAACTAAAAAGTATTTTGCAATTTGGAACCACGAAGTAGCAATCGCTTTAAAAACTAAGCGGTATATTTGCATAAAATAACCACAATTAGGCAAAGGTGAAGAAAATCTTACTCTCCACTTCTGGGCTTGTTGATAGACATCGCTTCTGCTGATTGCATCCAATGGAGAATCAATGCAAAAGTTCCCAATCTTGCAGCATCAAAATAGCATCTCTATACAAAGACAAATCTACCTGGTTAACTTCTATTCCCTCTCCGATTCCTTGTAGAAGGGTAATTGTCAATTTTCCTCCCAAATGTTCGCGGAATTCCGTAAGCCCCCTAAATAGACAATGCGGATGGTCTAGTCGATCTAATTGCTCTGTCAATGCCGATATGTACAAAGTAAAGCCTAATTTTTTGAGTGTAGTTAGAACCCTTTGCCACTCTGATTGCAAGAGTTGCCCTGTTAAATATGAATAGGTTGTATCTAAAGCGATGCCGATCGCTACAGCTTCACCATGACGTAGGCTGTAATTAGTTAAATGCTCTAGTTTGTGAGCAGCCCAGTGTCCAAAGTCTAAAGGACGCGATGAACCCATTTCAAAGGGATCGCCGCTACCAGCAATATGCTCTAAGTGCAACTGAGAACAGCGATAGATCAGTCTTTCCATTATGTCCATGTCTCGATTAGCCAATTTATCGGCATTAGTCATAATGAAATCGAAGAAATCTGCATCTTTAATCAGCGCTACTTTCACTGCTTCTGCAATGCCCGATCGCCAATCTCGATCGTCGAGGCTAGTGAGAAAATTAAAGTCATTCAAGACAGCATAAGGTGGCATGAATGTACCCAAAAAGTTTTTCTTACCGAAGGCATTGATTCCGTTCTTTACTCCTACACCCGAATCATTTTGCCCTAATACTGTTGTCGGTACTCGTAGCAGCCGAATTCCTCGGTGAGCCGTTGTTGCTGCATATCCTGCCATATCTAGGACGGCTCCACCTCCAATTGCTAAAACGTAGGAGTGACGGCATAATCCAGCTGTATTGATCCGCTGATGAATTTGCTCTATAAATCTAGAATCGTTCTTGACTGCTTCTCCACCTGGAACTACTATCGGCTCACCGCTCAGTGTCAATACATCTTCATAACATTGGGCATAGGCTGATAATTTTTTTAACAGCCCATCTTGATACTGTAAAAATCCTCCATCTACCACTGCTAGTACTTGTTTTGGGGTTGTTTCCCCATCTGTGGCGATCGCTTGTGCAAGTAAAGGATTATCTAAGTGAAACAGACCTCTAGTGAAGTGAACATCATAATTGAAGCTAACACGAACACATTGGTTAATTGGTTGGAGATTAAGAGCGTTTTTTTGTTGAATAGCCATTTGAATATTATTACTTTCTAAGTAATTGTAAATCTATACACTATCGCAATTAAATTAACAGCAATATAAACAGAATAAATCCATCAAGTAATTCAAAATTTCAATGAACTACTAAACGAATCTATTTACTAAACTAATCATACTTTTGAAGGATTTCACCTAATAGATAAAGTTTAAAATAACATGAATTTACAATTTATATTAATGCCTATCCTTTATATATGAGGTTAGTAATGGAGATCATTATTACATAAAATTCTAATTTTTTTCCGTAAGATAAATTGAGTATTTATCTAATCAAAATGGTATCTTTACAGTATCTTCTTTAAAGTCAGGAGATTTTTATAGATTCAGTGAAGTTATGATCCCAGTAGTATATTACCTAACTGCTTTAAACCCAAAATATCAAGTTTAGTGCTATATTTTATACTTGGTTGTCACAAAGAAGTTGGGCAACTTATCCTGAATTTATCATGAGTAAAGTAAACAAATTACTGCATCACTGGCTGTTAAAGTCTGTTTCAGAGAAAGCTTTTACTTGGTTGGAACAGAAACAAGCACAGATTGCTAGCGGCACTGCTGAACGAGTGTTTTTTACGGCTTTTAGTGCTGTGCCGCGTTATCTAGGTAAACAGGATTTGCAGCTAACATTCCAGGACTTGGAAGCAGCAGAGGATCTGATCCCCGGCTGGTATCCTGGTAATTGGAGTGTAGATCAAGCGGGTCGCACACTTTTGCTTTTAGCTTTGCCCCACGATGATGCTGAGGTCTATGTGCGATCGCTCGATCGAGTCTTCTCCACTGCCGATATGGGGGAGTTAGTTGCCCTTTATCAAAGTTTGCCACTCTTACCACACCCAGAGTTACATCGCCATCGTACTGCTGAGGGAATTCGCAGCAATATGAGTAATGTATTTCAAGCTATAGCACTGCGTAACCCTTATCCAGCAAATTACTTAGATAATGCTGCTTGGAATCAGATGGTACTGAAGGCTGTGTTTGTCGGCAGTCCGTTACATCTAATTTGGGGTCTAGATCGGCGTGCTAACCCAGAATTGGCGAGGATGTTGGCAGACTATGCCCATGAACGTTGGGCAGCTAAACGCAAAGTTACGCCAGAACTTTGGCGACCTGTAGGACGATTTGCCGATAGCGCCATCATCACAGATTTGGAAAAAGTACTAGCTAATGGGGATATACACGAGCAAGAAGCAGCAGCCTTGGCTTGTGCTGAGTCTCCTTTACCGCAAGCGCAAGCATTACTTTCTCATTACCCAGATTTACAGTCATCCATTCAACAAGGTAATCTGACTTGGAGCAGTTTTAGCCGCAAATGAAGGGAGTGGGGACTGGGGACTGGGGAAGAAGCAAGGGAGCAGGGGAGAAATCAATTCAAAATTCACGCATTCAAAATTCAAACATTGTAGAACTTCTGCCTCCTGCCTCGTCTTTCCCAATGCCCAATCCCCAATGCCCAATTCCCAATTCCCAATCCCCAATCCCCAATCCCCAATCCCCAATTATTAAAACTATGATGTTTATCGATCCTCACATTCACATGTGTTCCCGTACTACTTACGATTACTTAGTAATGCGGGAATATGGAATTGTTGCCGTTATTGAACCAGCCTTTTGGTTAGGACAACCCCGAACTAACGCTGGCTCATTTAAAGACTACTTCAGTAGTCTTGTGGGCTGGGAACGGTTTCGTGCTAGTCAGTTTGGCATCCAACACTACTGCACAATCGGCCTAAATCCGAAAGAAGCTAACAATGAAGCGCTAGCAGCTGAAGTTATGGAACTGCTACCACTTTATGCCTGTAAAGAAGGAGTTGTTGCCATTGGTGAAATTGGCTATGACGATATGACAGAAGCAGAGGATAAGTACTTTTGTCGACAGTTAGAATTAGCCAAAGAACTCGATACATTGGTACTAATTCATACTCCTCACCGTAATAAAAAGGCGGGTGCTAGTCGGAGTATGGATCGCTGTATTGAATATGGCTTAGATCCTTCACAAGTAGTTATCGATCACAACAACGAAGAAACTGTTGAAGAAGTATTAGGGCGGGGTTTTTGGGCGGCTTTCACGATTTACCCACAGACGAAGATGGGTAACGCCCGAATGGTAGAAGTTGTCCGCAAATATGGATGCGATCGCATCATTGTAGATAGTAGTGCTGATTGGGGTATTAGCGATCCTTTAGCAGTCCCAAAAACGGCTCAGTTGATGTTAGATAGGGGTATTCCTGAAGATCATGTGCGAGCAGTTTGTTATGAAAATGCCCTAGCTGCTTACAGTCAAACTGGGCAGATGAAAGCTTCAGACTGGCTCAATCCTCAATCTATCGATCAACGTCAAATGTTCAGTGGTAATTCTGTGCTACGGGGACAAGAACCAGGAATTAAATCAGTTTCAGATTTTGTGTTGATTGAGTAGAAAATTGGCAGTGAGGAGTGTATAAATATCTGGTTCATTTGTAATATGCGGTTTATTTTGAGAAATACTTAGGCACGGAGGCAGATAAGTGAATGTTGCAAGCTTAAATTTTCAAAGCTGGCGGGGTTATCTGGAATTGATGCGTCCTGCTAATATTGTTACTGCTTGGGCGGATATTCTTCTTGGTTTTGCTGCTTCTGGTTCTGGGATTATTTTTGTTCAATTAATAAATGGAGAAGCAAGTTTTTCCATACTAATTCCATTAGCTTGGTTGTTATTAGCTACAACTGGCTTATACGGAGGCGGTATAGTTTTTAATGATGTTTTCGATGCAGAATTAGATGCAAAAGAGCGCCCAAATAGAGCAATTCCCAGTGGTCGGGTATCTCGTCAAAATGCTACTTTATTGGGGAGTATATTATTTGCAATCGGGATTATAGCTGCTTTTCAAGTATCGTTGTTGAGTGGTGCGATCGCTATTTTTATCGCTCTTTCATGCCTCCTTTATAACTCACTCGCCAAACATCATCCTTTTTTCGGCCCTTTAAATATGGGTTTGTGCCGTGGCAGTAACTTATTATTAGGTGTAAGTGCTGTACCCGAAATAATCGGTGAACGTTGGTATTTAGCACTGATTCCTGTTCTTTATATTGCTGCTATTACCGCAATTAGTCAGGGTGAAGTTCACGGAGGAAAGAAGATTACGGGAGTACTCGCGCTACTTCTAATTGCAATAGTTTTGACAGCAGTTTTAGCTTTAGGATTATTAGAAGAGTATAGAGCGATCGCAGCCCTACCATTCGCTATTTTCTTAGCTATCAGAATCTTGCCTAACTTTATCAAAGCAGCGCGCGAACCGATAGCTGAAAATATCAGAAATGCTGTGAGAATAGGCGTTTTATCTCTAATAGTATTAGATGCAACCGTTGCATCTGGTTTTGCTGGTTTGTATTACGGTTTATTTGTTTTAATTTTGCTACCATTTTCTATGAAGTTAGCAAAGGTATTTGCTGTTACTTAAATTTGAATGTATACACCCAGTAATACCATTAATCGGCTGTAGGGGCGCACATCTATGCGCCCCTACCCATGAATATGTAGCAAGTATTTTGTGAAATAGTTGAAGCCAAAGAAAACAGATTAAAAATATACAAGGCATATAACTAGAAAATGAAAATTACAAAAAACAATAATCTTCACTTAACTTATTGCAGCAATATTCATCCTGGTGAAAGTTGGCTAGAGGTTTTCGCCAATTTAGAGAAGTATATTCCCGAACTCAAATCACGTTTATCGCCTACAGAACCTTTTGGGATTGGCTTGAGGTTAGCAGATGTTGCAGCAAAAGAACTTTTAGAAAAAAATAACTTGGCTCAATTCCAAACTTGGCTAACTCAACAAGATTTATATGTTTTCACCTTAAATGGATTTCCTTATGGTGGATTCCATCGACAGGTGGTAAAAGACCAAGTTTATGCACCAGATTGGTCTACACAAGAACGGGTTAATTATACATTAAATTTGGCACACATTTTAGCTAGTCTATTACCCCAAGGACTTGATGGCGGAATTTCTACACTACCATTATCCTATAAACCTTGGTGGATAAAAGACCAAGCAACTTTTGAGACAGTTATAAAAAAGAGTTGTTTGAATATAGCATCAGTTGTTATAGAAATGATTCGCATCCATGAAGAAACAGGCAAGATCCTTCATATTGATTTAGAACCTGAGCCTGATGGTTTAATTGAAAATACTTCAGAAGTAATTGACTTCTATCAAAATTGGTTATTGCCAATAGCTGGTAGTTATTTATCAGACAAGTTAAATATTGAGCAGGATTTAGCAGAGACTAAATTGCTAGAACACGTTCGGATTTGCTATGACACCTGCCATTTTTCCGTTGAATATGAGCAGCCAAACTCTGTATTTGGACGTTTGCAATCGGCAGGAATTAAAATTGGCAAAATTCAAATCAGCGCTGCAATTCAAGTAAAAATACCTGCTGAGGTTGAAAAGCGGAGTTTGATAGTTGAACGCTTACGTCCTTTTGCAGAATCTACCTATCTTCACCAGGTAATAGAACGTCGTAGCGATGGTACACTCCACCACTATTTTGATTTAATAACTGCATTGCCACATTTAGAGCAATCTCTAGCTGAAGAATGGCGCACTCACTTTCATGTCCCAATTTTTATTCATGATTATCAAATTTTGCAATCTACGCAAGATGATATTGCTACTGTTTTACAGCTACTTCAGACAAATAATGCTTGCTCACATTTAGAAATTGAGACTTACACTTGGGATGTATTGCCATCAGAAATGAAGATAGATATGCTGACTTCTATTCAGCGAGAATATGAGTGGGTATTAAAAATAATTCGTAATTTGTAATTCGTAATTCGTAATTAATAAATTAAGATTTTCACTGGTTTTTCTGGTTGAAATCTGTAGAGATATACCATAGCGCATCTCTAGTTATTTCTTCAAATTGGTATAAGAGAGAATTGAATGTATGCAGAAAACAGTTGTTTTAAATGTCGTGGGATTAACGCCCAGTTTATTAGGAGAAAATACGCCGTTTTTATCTTCTTGGGCGGCTAAAGGGCAAGTGCTTCCTATCAAAAAAGTGTTACCTGCTGTAACTTGTTCAGTTCAAGCTACTTATTTAACAGGAAAATTGCCTGATGAACATGGGATTGTCGCTAATGGTTGGTACTTCCGCGATGAGTGTGAAGTGAAGTTTTGGCGACAATCTAATAAACTAGTCCAGGCTCCAAAAGTTTGGGAAATAGCGAAATCAATCGATCCAAACTTCACTTGTGCCAACCTTTTTTGGTGGTACAACATGTACTCTACAGCAGATTATGCGATTACACCGCGCCCAATGTATCCCGCAGATGGGAGAAAATTACCTGATATTTATACCCATCCTAGTGATGTGCGATCGCAAATTCAATCTGATTTAGGAAATTTCCCTCTGTTCGATTTTTGGGGGCCGAAAACTACCATTAGTTCTAGCCAATGGATTGCCAATTCCGCAAAATGGATTGAGGAACGTTACAGCCCGACATTATCACTAGTTTATCTACCACATTTAGATTACTGTCTGCAAAAATTTGGTAACAATCAAACACAGATTCAAGCTGATTTGCGAGAAATTGATGCTGTTTGTGGCGATTTAATTGAATATTATCAAGCACGAAATACTCAAGTAATTATTCTTTCTGAGTATGGCATTACTCCAGTCTCTAAAGCTGTGGATATCAACCGCGTACTACGGGAAAATGGTTTAATTGCTGTGCGGGAAGAATTAGGGCGAGAACTGCTCGATTTTGGTGCTAGCATTGCCTTTGCCGTTGCCGATCATCAAATTGCTCATGTATATGTGAACGATCCGGCGTATATCCCGAAAGTGCGATCGCTTTTAGAAGCGACTGAAGGCGTGGCGCAAGTATTGGATGAAGAGGGTAAACAAACGTACCATCTCGATCATCCTAGATCGGGAGAGTTGGTGGCGATCGCACAATCTGACGCTTGGTTTACCTATTATTATTGGCTCGATGATGCGAAAGCACCTGATTTTGCTAGAACTGTAGATATCCACCGCAAACCTGGTTACGATCCTGTAGAACTTTTCCTCGATCCGCAAATAAAATTTCCTCAAGGAAAAATTGCTCTCAAGTTACTTAAAAAACAACTGGGTTTTCGCTACTTAATGGATGTGATCCCTCTGGATGCTTCGCTGGTGCGTGGTTCTCACGGTAATATCACCACTTCTGTTGCTGAAGGGCCTCTATTTATCACCCATCAAACTCACCTAGTTAATGAACATCAAATTGAGGCGACAGATGTTTGCTCGTTGATTCTCAAACATTTAAATACCTGAAAGGCAGTATAGAGGCGATATATCGTCTCTACATCTTACCAAAATACAAAAAGATTTCTTGTAATTCATAATCATATCGAGTATGCTTTATATATAAACTCGTTATGACTATGAATTAACTTGAGTTCGACAAGTCTTATTTGACCTCTCCCCCAACCCCTCTCCGACACGGAGAGGGGAGCAAAAAGCTGAATTTTTCATTGCTCCTCCCTTTCCGTTTCGGAGAGGGAGGCTGGGAGGGAGAGGTTCATCGAACTCACGTTGAATTAGATTGTTCTATCAGTAGATAGATACCTACTGACTAAAATGTACTGTGGGCAATCTGAGTAACTTACATGGAGAGCTTCTTGAACCATGACTGAACCCCAAAACTTGACAACTGCTGAGGGTATTCCTGTTGCTGATAATCAGAACTCACTCACGGCTGGATCGCGTGGGCCTGTATTAATCCAGGATTTTCATCTCTTAGAAAAGCTGGCTCATTTCAACAGAGAACGTATTCCTGAAAGAGTTGTCCACGCTAAAGGTGCGGCCGCTTTCGGTACTTTTACTGTCACCAATGACATCACCCGCTACAGTAAAGCTAAACTTTTTTCTGAAATTGGCAAGAAAACTGAAGTTCTCCTGCGTTTTTCTACAGTCGGGGGAGAAAAAGGTTCAGCAGATGCCGAGCGCGACCCTAGAGGTTTTGCTATCAAGTTTTATACTGAAGAGGGCAACTGGGATATCACAGGCAACAATACCCCGATTTTCTTCATCCGTGACCCCCTGAAGTTTCCTGATTTCATCCATACCCAAAAGCGCAATCCTCAAACTAATTGCAAAGACCATAATGCAAGATGGGATTTTTGGTCACTCAGTCCAGAATCGCTTCACCAGGTGACGATCCTGTTTTCAGATCGGGGAATACCCAAAACCTATCGACACATGGATGGTTTTGGTAGCCACACCTTCAGCTTAATTAATGCTCAGGGCGATCGCGTCTGGTGTAAATTTCACTTTAAGACTTTGCAAGGGCATCAAACCTTGACAGAGGAAGAATCAGCTAAGATTAAGGGTGAAGATCCAGATCATGCGACTCACGATTTGTTTGAAGCGATCGCTAACAAAGATTATCCCAAATGGCGGATGTGTATTCAGGTGATGACCGAGGAGCAAGCGGCCAAACATCCTGATAATCCTTTTGACTTGACCAAAGTTTGGAAGCACTCAGATTATCCTTTAATCGAAGTCGGGATATTAGAGCTAAATCGTAACCCTGAGAATTATTTCGCCGAAGTAGAGCAAGCCGCTTTTAGCCCTAGTGCGGTGGTTCCTGGCGTTAGTTTCTCTCCAGACAAAATGCTTCAAGCTCGAATTTTTTCTTACCCAGATGCTCAACGGTATCGCTTGGGTGGTAACTATCAGCAACTACCAGTCAACCAGCCCAAATGTCCAGTGATGCATTATCAGCGAGATGGCTTTATGGCATCGGGGAACAACCACGGTAGCGCTCCTAACTATGAACCGAATAGTGCTGAGGGTACGCCTAAAGAAAATTCAGCTTATGCAGAGCCACCTAACCATTTGGGCGATGTCACAGTCGATCGTTACAGTCATCGTCAAGGAAACGACGATTACACCCAAGCAGGTAATTTGTATCGGTTACTAACTCCTGAGCAGCAAGAGCGTCTTGCTCATAATATCGTCGGCAGTCTCTCTCAAGCGAGACAGGATATCCAAATGCGCCAACTTTGCCACTTCTTCCGGGCAGATATTTCTTATGGTCGTCGTGTAGCTGAAGGATTGGGCATTTCAATCGATCCCTCAATGTTTTCTCCAACTGCTCAACCTGTAGGTAATTGGTAGCCTTATCCAAAATTTTGTGGGGTGGGCATCCTGCCCGCCCAGAAATACAAGGGACGGGCTTTTCGGCCCATCCCACAAAACTAGTAAAATCATCCCGCAATTATGCAACGCCCTAAAACGAATTCGTGTAGCGATGCATCTAAATACGCATTAATAACGAATCAGGCGTGGAAGGATTAGGCGATACTTACAAGTAGAAGCACTCCAAGTCACCTACCCGGATGCAGAAGTTCAGTTGTAGCGTGAGGATGAACAGACGCTCGTTACGAAAGTTTATGCTTATGCACTTTGCCAAGTGAGAGTATCTTAATAATGTAAGAGTTTGCATTCATGATATTCAAAAATTTTTTAGACAAAATCCATCCAAAGATATGGATAGTAGGAAATCAAAGCATTTTTGCTACACGCAACTGTTCACCTAAGTTGAGAGAAAAATTAAATAATTATTCTGTGGATAAGTAAGATATGAATATTAGTAAACATTCCGATTTAGAAATAGAAATTTTACTTTTGGGAAAATGGCGTTTTAATACTGGTTCGGAAAAAATAACTATTGAATTTAAAGATGATATGACATATGAACAAACCAGGATTCAAACATTACTTTTATCTAAACCTAAAGAACTTCTAACAGGTAATAAATTTACTGGAGTATGGTACGTTAGTCAAAAAAAGTTGTATTTAAATGTTAAAACTATGCCAAAATCATTTTTTAATTTTAAGGTTCCATTAGTATTTAAGATTTCTATTGCAGATATGGTAGCTACTTTAGGTTCAGTGTTTGTGGCAGAAATGTATGAGGTTATTAGAATTAATAGCTCTAAATTTCTCATAAAAGATAAAGAGCAATCAATTCTTGGGACAAAAATAAATAATACTAGGAAGTACTAGAGAATCTTGACAAGCGCGAGCAGATTCGATGGCATATTTATTTGATAATACATTGTCATACCCTATGTTTAATTGTAATACTAATTATTTATGAAGCTGCGCTAAATAAGGCTTCAAGAATATGGAATATATGCTGAGATTTACGAGAGAATCAAAGCTAGGATCGGAAGGTTATCTGTCGCACGCATACTAACTATATGACATCTACATCGCGTGTTGTTCATAGTGACCCTGATATATTGGGGTAACCCCTGTTTTTGTTGATACTCGTGTGCCGATAAAAACCTTAGTCGATTATCTAGAAGCGGGTGACTCACTAGATGAGTTTTTAGATCGCTTTCCCAGTGTCAGCCGTGAGCAAGCGATGTCTACGACGGGCTACGCCTACGCCGCTCTCGAATTAGCAAAGGAAATGCTGACTGCCTATGCTAATTCTGCTTGATGAATGTGTTCCACGACCCTTGAGGCGTGAACTCACTGATTATATTGGTATTAGAGCGATGTAAATTTTATGGCTCAACGCTTAGATTTCAGAGTAGATATTGAAGAAGCTATAAAAACGCTAAACCTTTCTTCTGAGTCTATGACTGAAAAGATACAATTTTTATTCTAAGGTCATTGGTAAGGCGATCGCGCCCAAAATCAAGATATTGAGTTGTAAAGGGAATTTGCAATGAATCATCAAAAACAACTCACTGCAATGCTTGTTCCGTTCTACTTAGGCGAGCAACGCGATTCAGAAGGTCGGACAATTCAAGAGATGTGGACTTGGGATTTTGAACAATTGGAGTGTACCCATGATTACATTCAGTGGTTGTTCCCTTTGTCTGAGCGAAGTGCATTCAATTCTAATGCACCCATCGTTGATGAGGAAGTAATTCAAGCATTTCAAAGCAACCCACACCTACGTCAAAATTTGCTGCGTTCCTTCACAGTTATGCTTAAGTTTTATGGGTTGCAACGCCACGAGAGTAATGACGGAAAAATACTTATCAGCCAGTCAGAAGACTATCTGAATCGTAAAGGCGAATGGGTATATATTTTTAACCACAATTATCTTCGCATCACCCGTATTTTAAAGTGTTTAATAACATTTGGATTGGAGAATGAAGCCCAAGCGTTTTATGAATGCTTGCGGCAAATTTACCGTGAGGATAGCGATCGGATTGGGGGAAAAACATTTCAGTATTGGACAATTGCAGTTAAACCCAATGCGACATCTTAAAGTATCTGCCAGCAAGCTAAATCTTGGGCAGGGCAGTATAGGTTATCGATCCAGTCTAATCTGAAAATTCCTTCGGGGCGGATGTTGTCAAAGATAAGTTCTTATACATCAATTTCAATAGCGATCGCTTTATGCAATAACTCTATTGTTTTTGATGATGAAATCTAATTCCTAAAAAGATGTCATAAACAAACTCAAAAAAGTCCTTTTTCTGCAACAATCCTGAAGTTTGATAACATCCTTTTTCATCTAACAGAGGCTTCATCACATAGTACGCAGGTTGGTAATTATACCAAGGAATGGAAGGCCACAAATGATGAATTAAGTGGTAATTCTGTCCCATAATCAGAATATTGAGAACTTGGTTCGGGTAGACGCGAGCATTTTTCCAGCGATCGCGCTCCGCAAAAGGACGATGGGGCAAATAATCAAAAAATAATCCTAGTGCTATTCCCACCACAAAAGCTGGTATAAACCAAAAATTCAAAATGTAACCTAAAAAGTGGTATTGCACTGAGATATAAACAATCACACCGACAATTAAGCGGCTAATGAACCATTCTAATAGCTCATATTTACGCCACAGTCGCCGTTGAAAGAAAAACACCTCGTGATACAAAAACCGCACTGCAATCAACCACAACGGCCCGCCTGTAGAGACATAATGATCTGGATCGTCTTTGGGATGATTGACATGACTATGATGCTGTAAATGCACTCGCGTAAATACAGGAAAAGCAAAAGCTAGCATCAGAGCGCTGCCATGCCCTAATATCGCATTTATCACCCGGTTGCGATGGGCAGATTGGTGACAGGCATCATGAATTACGGTTCCAGCACAATGCAAGGCAATAGTGTTTACGATAAAGCATAGCCAGTGCGGCCATTCCCAAAGCCAGTAACCAAAGTTAGATAACACCAGCATTGCTACAGCTACCAAAAACAACAGTAGCGTGGGATTAAAATCACCAGGAGGCGCTAAAAATTCCTTTGGCGGGATTGTCAGTGGCTTTTTTGCCTCCGATGCGATCGTCTCCAACATTGTCTCCTTCTTAATCAAACATTACGAATATACGATAAATATTAGGGACGAATAAAGTTTTGTAAACTTTTGTATAGCAAGATTTATCGACAGCTTTGCATATCAGCAGATGAATAACGCTATGATTCCAGACGAAGCCTAGTCTTTACTGATAAGTGGGGTATGACAATCGGCAAGAAGTTGATGCAATAAACTCCTTCGTTGGGAGGATAGATACAAGATTGATGTACTATATCTAGTCTATCCCACAGCCCCCACTCTCCCATAAACCCTCATCTAACTGCTTATATCTAATTGATATAGCAGTGACTGAAAAGGAGATGCCACTTAAGTTACGATGACTTCCCAGATAGCTCCCTAACTTCAGCCCTTATGCAATTACGAGATTCTCTGCGCCGGACAAAAATTGTCGCTACTATTGGGCCCGCCACTAGCAGTCCTGAAATACTCAAGGCGATTATTGAAGCGGGAGCCACGACGCTGCGGCTAAACTTCTCCCACGGAACTCATGCCGACCATCAGCGTAGTATTCGCTTAATTCGGCAAACCGCTTTTGAATTAAATCAGCCAGTGGCTATTCTCCAAGACTTGCAGGGCCCAAAAATTCGCTTGGGGAAGTTTGATAACGGGTCTATAGTTTTAGCAAAAGGCGATCGCTTCACCTTGACAAATCGTCCAGTTGTAGGCACGCAGGAAATTAGTTGCGTCACCTACGATTATTTAGCTGAAGAAGTCCCAGTTGGGGCAAAAATTCTCCTTGACGATGGACGAGTAGAAATGCTGGTGGAGGAAATAAATCGGGACAAAGGTGATTTGCATTGTCGCGTCACCGTACCTGGTAAACTTTCTAACAACAAAGGCGTAAACTTTCCCGGCGTTTACCTGTCAATTAAGGCAATGACCGACAAAGACCGAGAGGATCTAATGTTTGGTCTAGATCAGGGTGTCGATTGGGTGGCACTTTCCTTTGTCCGCAATCCCCAGGACATGATCGAAATTAAAGAACTAATTTCTAGTACAGGCAAGCTAGTGCCAGTGGTTGCCAAAATTGAAAAGCATGAAGCCATCGAACAAATGGAAGCGGTTCTGGCTTTGTGTGATGGCGTGATGGTTGCCAGAGGCGACTTAGGGGTGGAATTGCCAGCAGAAGATGTTCCGGTGCTGCAAAAACGGCTAATTGCCACAGCAAATCGCTTGGGGATTCCGATCATCACCGCTACTCAAATGTTAGATAGCATGGTGAGCAATCCCCGTCCCACTCGCGCTGAAGTTTCGGATGTGGCAAACGCGATTTTAGACGGCACAGACGCGGTGATGCTCTCAAATGAAACCGCCGTGGGTAGCTTCCCTGTAGAAGCTGTGGCGACGATGGCACGAATTGCCGAGCGGATGGAGCAGGAAGAAGCCCAACACTTAAACTTACGTTCTTTGAGAGATTCCCGCCGCTCCATTCCCAATGCGATTAGTCAAGCTGTTGGTCAAATTGCCGAGCAACTAGGTGCAGCAGCAATTATGACCCTAACGCAAACTGGGGCAACAGCTCGCAATGTCTCTAAGTTTCGTCCTCACACACCAATTTTGGCAGTGACACCCCATGTAAATGTGGCGCGGCAGCTACAGATGGTGTGGGGAGTCAAACCGCTGTTGGTGCTAGGATTACCTTCTACTGGTCAGACATTTCAAGCTGCGATTAACGTGGCTCAGGAACTTCAGTTACTGTCCCAAGGAGATTTAGTAGTGATGACCGCTGGTACACTCCAGGGGATTTCTGGCTCTACAGATTTGATTAAAGTAGAGGTGGTGACGGCAGTACTAGGTCACGGAATTGGACTAGGACAAGGTTCAGTAAGTGGTCGCGCACGGGTAGCTAGTACTGGTATGGATGTGAGTAACTTTAATCCCGGAGATATTTTGGTTGCACCCCGCACTAGTGCCGATTTTGTTGAGGCAATTCGGAAAGCTGCCGGGATTATTACTGAAGATGAAAGTCTTACAAGTCACGCAGCAGTGATTGGCTTGCGTCTCGGTGTACCAGTCATTGTCGGCGTGAAGCAGGCAACACAGGCGATTCGGGATGGAGCGATTATAACGCTAGATTTGCAACGGGGTTTGATTTACTCTGGGGCGGTGAGAACGGCTTAGAAGTGGCGAAGAAGCAGGGGGCAGGGGAGCAGGGGAGCAGGGGAGCAGGGGAGCAGAGGAGCAGAGGAGAAGTTCAGTAAGTTTTTCCCCTCTGCCTCTTCTGCCAATGCCCCATGCCCCATGCCCCTTAATTAAACAGTTGCGATCGCAGCCCCAAGCCATCCAGCAAAGTTTTGTTGCTGGGTGGAGTTAGGATAATCAACAGGCTTCACCTGATATCGAATGGGGCGTGGTGACGTTAGGGTGATGGAATAGGTACGCAGTTCGTCTTGGTGGAAAACTGCTACTTGAATGGTATCGTTTGGTTGGTAATCTTTGAGGCGATCGCTTAAGCTACCTGCTGTTATTTTAATCCCATCAATTGCTAACAACTCATCACCTGTATCTATTCCCCCTACTTGTGCAGGTGAACCAGTTTCCACAAACTTAATCATCTCCCGCCCATTTTCTGTATTTATTCTCACGCCCAGGTAAGGTTCTTCTTGCTGTTCCGCTACCAACTGCAAGCCAAAGGGTTCTAAATACTGATTGAAAGGCAAATCATCAGTACTATCAATGTAGCGTTTAAAGAAATCAGTCAAATCGATTCCAGCAACAGATTCGATAACTTCTTGCAACTGTTCTGGGGTATAGCCGATTTCATCTTGCCCAAATTGCTGCCACATTTTCAGCATCACGTCATCAAGGGAGCGCTGATTGTTGTGAGTAGAGCGAATCAGCAAATCCAGCAATAACGATACCATTTCTCCTTTTAAATAGTAGGAAATTTGGGAATTACCGCTATTGGCATCCGGGCGATAAAGTTTTATCCAGGCATCAAAACTCGACTCGGAAACGGGTTGCACCTTCCGCCCTGGTGTCATTTCATATCTGGTAATTTCCTTACCTAAGTTATTTAAATACGACTGAACATCAAAAATTCCCGCCCGCAAAGGAATTAACAAGTCGTAGTAACTAGTAGTACCCTCACAAAACCATAATGATGGGGTGTAATTTTCTTGGTCGTAATCAAAAACCTCTAATGCTTTTGGGCGAATACGCTTCACATTCCACAAGTGAAAAAATTCGTGTGCTACCAATTGCATAAAGCGATCGTATTTTTCCTGAGCGCGAAATCCAAAACGCTGGTAAATTAAGGAGCAAGAGTTTTTATGCTCCAAACCGCCAAAAGCTTGGTTAAATAAATGTAGCAGAAACACATATCGTTGATATGGCAAACCGCCGAACATCTGCGCTTCTACTTGAATAATTTTTTGGATATCAGCAATCATTTGCTGAACTTGGTAATTACCTTGTCCCCAGATTGCCAATTCATGAGGTTTTCCTAATACCTCAAATTTATACAATTGGTGGGAACCAATTTCAAAGGGAGTATCCACCAGAGTATCAAAATCGCTAGCCAAGAAAGTATTTGTTTCCTCGGCAACGGGTGGTAAGGCAGTAGTTACCTGCCATTTTGGCTGTGGTGGTACAATAGTGACGCGAATGGGTTGCTTATCCCAGCCAGGTATTCTAAAAAATAGTGCCGCACCGTTAAAATAACCGTGAGTGATATCTAAGTGATTTGTTCGTACCGATAGCTCATTCGCAAAAATGCGGTAACGTACAGTTAATTCTGAAACATCTATTTTGTCTATCTGCCAATGATTTTTACCAAGCTTACGCCAAGTTAAAGGCTTATTCTCTGCAAAAGCCTCAAAATCTTGTAAATTCTTGGCGTATTCTCGGACTAAATAGGAACCTGGTGTCCAAACGGGCAATTTTAAATCAAGAATCGGTAAGGGATAATCGACAAGGTGTAAAGTCACCTCAAACAGATGGGTTTCTGGTTGAGGCATAGCCACCAGGTAATGAATCATTGGCCCAGTTCCCTCGATGTAGGTATTGGGACGAGTTGCTGTTGCTTCAGTCATCTTGTTTGCTGAGATAATTGTTAATAGGCTACGAGATGCAGTGCGATCGCACTGCATCTCGTAGAAAAGACAGTATTGTAAGTTTTGACTCCACGGATAAATCCGCTTTTTCTCAAATAAAGATTACACTTTATTTCTTTTGCATAACTAATATACTACTTATGCATTGTACATAATTACTACAGGCTATTTGAGTATTTCAGCCATATTCAGCAGTCTGCGATGTCTACAATGAGCTACGCCAACGCACCAAAAATCCTTACTGGCGGAGATTCTCTGATTAGAAAACCCATTTGTAATAAAACACTTTTAAAATCTAGTTTCTAGGTTGTACCTGGAAATGCTCAAATATAATACCCGTATCCTTTACTTCTCGTTAGAAGCTGAGGTTCTATCTTCTGAGCTTTGACCGAAAATCGAAAATCCATGACACCTGCCGATCTAAAAGCATATTTAGACAACCTGATCCGTAAAAACTTGCAAATTAGTACGATGATTTGGGGGCCTCCTGGCATTGGCAAATCCAGCATTGTCGGACAGATAGCTCAAGAGTATGATATCGAGTTTGTGGATGTCCGCCTCAGTCAACTTGCGCCCACCGATTTGCGCGGTTTACCTGTTGCCGAAGATGGTATCTCCAAGTGGTATCCACCAGAATTCCTCCCTCGTGACGGTAAAGGCATCTTGTTTTTAGATGAACTAAATATGGCACCGCCAGCAATGCAGGGAGTCGCTCAACAGTTGATTTTAGATCGAAAAGTCGGCTCTTACGTTGTACCATCAGGTTGGTTTGTCTGGGCTGCTGGCAACCGTAAAGAAGACCGTGCAGCTGTATTTGATATGCCTACGCCTTTAGCAAACAGGTTTTTACATCTAGAGGCACAAGCTGATTTTGATAGCTTCAAAGCTTATGCTTTAGAAACAGGCGTACACGAGCAAATAATAGCCTTTCTTTCCTTTCGCCCCACATTGTTGCA
Organism: Nostoc sp. DedQUE04; assembly: GCF_034530995.1. Lineage (NCBI taxonomy): Bacteria > Bacillati > Cyanobacteriota > Cyanophyceae > Nostocales > Nostocaceae > Nostoc > Nostoc sp. DedQUE04. The sequence continues at coordinate 26,128 of NZ_JAVRCA010000055.1, forward strand.
CAAAATCGATCCCCAGCAACCCGCTTGGCCTTCACCTCGTTCTTGGGAAATGGCAAGTGTCCTACACCACGCAGAATTAGATATCACTCCGGCGGTGGGGGTGGCTACAGCAACTGAGTTTCAGGCTTTTATTCAACTTTACAAGACACTACCGAATCTGACACCTATTTTGGCAGGTAAAGGCGATCGCATTCCCTGGCCTGAAGAACCAAGTACTAAGTATGCCACAGCAATTGGTTTAACAGTGCGGGCTGCTGACGCAAATCAAGCTTACAACGCTTTTATTTGGCTAAGTCAAGTTGCAACAGCCGAATGGGTGCAGTTGTTTGCTGTGGATTTATTTCGAGTCATGCGGAGTAGAGGACATCTGGGTGTTTTGGCGCAATTAGTCCAGAAAGACGCAAAATTGCAGCAGTTTATGAAAGATTTTCAACAGCTAATGGGTTTGTGAGCGAGACAGAACAGATGAATTATGAAAATAGCTCCCGGATTATCAGTGCTTCTGTGCTGCGTTTGCGGATGAAGTCGCCATTTTTCGCTACCCTGGCATTGTTTGCTCGCTTCATTCCTTCGCAGCAATTACCAACTGCTGCCACTGACGGTAAAGATATCTTTTTTAATCCAGAGTATTTGCTTTCTTTACCCACCACTCAACAGGATGGACTGCTACTGCACGAAGTGTTACACGCTGCACTGCTGCATGTGCCGCGCCGGGGTGTGCGGGAAGCGGAACTGTGGAATATTGCCGCAGATATTGTAGCCAATGGCATTATTAGCCAACAGGGTGTATTTGAATTGCCTCCAGGAAGATTGCGAGAACCTAAGCTGGAGCATTTGAGTGTAGAAGAAATTTATGAATTACTATTAAAGAATACTAATGAGTCCGTAAAACTACTGCATCCCGATCTACTCAATGAAGCCCCTTTTGATGCCTCATCCTTTTCAGATGTGACTAACAATGACACCAAAAATCAGGCAGGAGATGCTCAGGAAGCAGGAAAGACAGCACACCCTAACGACTTTGCCCGTCCGGCTGCTGAAACTTCTTCCACAAACAGCGATAGTCTGTCAGAAGCAAGAAAAGCAGCTTTAGAAGCACACTGGCGCAATGCTTTGCAACAAGCTGCTGTTATTGCTCGCACAGTTAATCAAGGCTTACTACCAGCAGGGATAGAACGGGAATTGGGAGCATTAACTACTGCTCAAATTAATTGGCGTAGTTACCTTTGGCGTTATTTAGTACAGACACCTACTGACTTTGCAGGATTTGACCGCCGCTTTATTGGGCGGAAACTGTATTTGGAAACTCTACAAGCAGAAAATGTCGAGGTATATGTAGCTGTAGATACTAGCGGTTCTATTGATAATGAGCAATTGTGGATGTTTTTAGGCGAGGTGCAGGGAATTTTGAGTGCTTATCCTCATTTAAAATGTGAGCTTTATTACGTTGATGCCGAAGCTTACGGCCCCTACAAACTCAATCTTGATTTGACTCTACCAAAACCTCAAGGCGGCGGCGGCACATCATTTGTACCGTTTTTTGAGAAAGTTGCAGAAAGTTGGGATGGGCAAACTCAAGGCGTTTGTATTTATTTAACAGATGGTTATGGTACTTTCCCCGATAAAGTACCGGAATTACCTGTGTTGTGGGTGGTAACTCCTGGTGGTTTGACTTTAGCGGAGTTTCCATTTGGGGAAGCGGTGCGGTTATTGTCGGTTTGAAAAATGCCTATAATTGCGATGTTCGCGTCAATTTCCACAATCGAAGGCTGTTTTTGTTACTACTCCCTAACAATTTGCTGTCTGGACTAAATTTTAAATTGATTAGGTTATCCATCATTGTTTGTTGATCGCTTTTGAAGCTGTGGATTTCTTCCATTGTCTCCAAGTCCCAGAGTCTGATGGTACCGTCGCTACTGACACTAGCTAAAATTGTCTGTGATGGACTGAATGCTAAATCCATAATGGAAGAATATGTTTCCAAAGTTTTGATCTCACAATTTGTCTGCACATTCCACAGCTTAATTTTACCGTTGTAAGCCCCACTGGCAAGTATGCGATCGTCTGGGCTAAATACAATTTGTTTCATCCAATTAGAGTGAGGTGTAAAAGTGTAAATTATTGTGTTTGTTTTTACATCCCACAGGGCAATTTTTCCCTCATACCCAGCTGCAAGAATATCTCCAGTCGAGCTGAGTGCTAATGGATTGGCATATTCAGCACCTAAATTTACAACACCCAATTCCTCACCAGTTTGTAAATTCCACAGTTGTACTGGTTGCTGGTCATAGCGTCTTGCCAGTAGTTTTCCATCTGCGCTCAGAGTAACATTAGCAGCAGAAGATGAACCTCCTCCTTGAGAGTTCCACTTCTGTCTGTCGTTTTCACTTAAAGTAGCATCTCTACGTCTAAATTCACCGTAGAAATCGCTGCTGATTAAAACTGGATTGGATTGATTATTCGGCTGGGTAAAAGCAATAGTAGGGTAGTATGTGCGTTGCGATCGCAAACAACTATATGTTTCCTTTCTCTCTGTAACTTGCCACAGCTTAAAATCTTCAGCGCTTTTGCTGGCTAGGGTCTGACTATCAGGGCTAAAAGCCAGAGATTGCACTGCTGCTCTGTGTCCGATGAGAAGGCAAATTTGTTTACCAGTTTGTCTGTCTAACAGTTCAATCTGACCGTCTACATCCGGCGCACTTCGGGCGGTGAATTGCCCATCTGGGCTATGTGCTTGAGTGAGGATACCGCTAGAATAACCCTTTAAAGTCCGTGTTTCATGACCAACGTTAATTAACTCAAAGGGTTCTCCTGTACCTATCATGCCTATACTTTGGGCATTGCCATCCAATACAATAGAAGTAAGATTAACAGAATGGTTTTTGAGATTTTGAATTAACTCACCTGTCAACGGATTCCATAATTTCAACTCATTCACATAAAAACTTTCATAAAGCTTTTGTCCATTCGCATTAAAAACGACTGAGACAACTGGTTCTGATTGGATATTTATCTGACTAATTTGCTGGCCAGTGTTGGAATGAACCAAGGTAATCTTTTCATTCGACTCAGTATATGCCAGCATCTCACCATCGGGACTGAAGGCAAAAGATGACCCGCATAGCTTTAGCTCTAAATGTAGAGAGTGTTTAATTACTTCATTCAGTTCGCCCAAAATTGCCAATTCCAAGTCCGCCTGCTTTGCTTGAGCAATTTCTGCTCCTCGCAGGTCAGCCCGTGTTAAAATTGCTCCTTCTAGTTCAGTCTTAGATAAATCTGCTTTCTGCAAGTTGGCATTTGTAAAGTCTGCTGCTTGTAATTGACCTTCCTGCAAATAAACTTTTTGGAGACTAGCTTGTTGTAGTTGCGCTTTTCGTAGTCTAACTCGCTTTAGATTAGCCCGATCTAAAACACATTGTTCTAAATTAGCTGCTGTTAAATCGGCACGTACTAATTCAGCTTCTCGGAGGTCGGCTTGCACTAACTGAACACAAGGCATATAAGCGTAACAAAGATTAGCTCCTACCAAAACTGCACCTTTCAAGTTAGCTGCATCTAACTTTGCTTCGTTGAGATTGGCCTCACTTAGATTGGCTGCACTCAAATCAGCGCCCTGCATATCAACTCTTGCTAAATTGGCTCCTCTCAAGTCTTGTTCGCTGAGATTTGCCCAACTGAGATTAGCTCGATACCAATCAACTTCTTTGATTACTGCGTGGCGTAAATCACTACTATTGAGATGAGCGCATCTTAAGTTGGTTTGAGTCAGGTTTGCACCACGCAAGTCTGCTTCTATCAAATTGGCTTTGCTCAGATTTGTCTGGTAAAGATTTGCATTTTTGAGATTAGCTTTTTCTAGATTAATTCCTGTTAAGTTGGCTTGACTAAGGTTAGTATTTTCGAGGTTAACCTGAGTGAAATCACGCTCTCCAAGTTGATAAGCTGCTAGTAATCCCTCAGCACCGCCAATTTCTCGGAATGATGTTAAAGTATGTTTTTTTGGAAGCATAATAATGTTTGAGTGTGAAGATAAAATGGCGTTGCTGATTAAGAGGGTAAATTTATTTTCACGCAGAGGCGCAGAGAGTTAGAGGAGATTTAGAAAAGGTAGAGGGTAATTCCTGGTCTAAAATCTCAAATGGATGGTATGAATTTTAAGATGAGGAGAGATCCTGCAATCTATCTTTTGCTGCTGCCCGAACTAGCTGATTGCTGTCTTGTGCTAGTTGAGTGAGAATTTGTTGAATAGCTTGGGGATTTTGAGCTACGGCTAGCCGTTCTAACCAGGAGATAGAAAGGCTTTTTTCTTGTAGTAATTCCTGTGAAATCTGGGGTTGATTTAAAGCAATAAAGCTAACTAAGGGAAACTCGGACTTGGCATAATAATTGAGCGTCACAGCAAGGCTATCAGGATGACGAGATAAAAAATCAGGATTCAGTTTCAAATAATGTGTAGCATATTCCCCACAAAGAATACGCTCTACAGCCTCTTTTGGTAAGCTGGGATTCAGCATTGCTTTTTCACGCACTTGGTCTGAGTACTTACTACCCGCTAGTTCTTCTAAAATCTCTGGTGATAGGTTAGTTTTTTGTGCAATGTGCAACAGAACATCATAGTTCTTATCTTTGCTTAGTTGTTCCAGTATACTAATTGGCGTATTCGGGTTTTGGGCTACTGCTTCACGAACTTTTGTTGCTGGTGATTGAACTAGTTTTTCTAAGCAGGTTACAGGGGTGTTGAGGTTTTGTGCTACACCCTCACACACATTCACTTCAGTTGATTCAGCAAACTGTGTGAGAAAATTAACAGGCAAATCAAAGCGTCGAGCGAGAAAAAGACGAGCCGCTTCTCCTCCCTCCTGTGCTAATCGCTGCAAAATGGTTTCGAGGGGACTGGTACTTTCTTCTGCTAGGATATCTAAGATACTCTCTGCTTCAGGGTATTTACCATATTTTTCACTTGACATTCGATAAGCGATCGCACCACTTACCCATGCATCTCTAGCTAATTCCTTAAACAGAAGATTTATTGGTGTATTAGGATTTTTGGCAACCCCACAACGAACCATAGAAGAGTCATCCTGAGCTAACTCTTTTAAAATGCTGACTGATGCATTGGGGTTTTCAGCAACAGATTCACGCAGTCGTTCATCAACGCTTTTGGAAAATTTTAAGAGCAGTTCTGGCGGTGTATTTGGATGTTCGCCAACAGTCCGGGGGTCTTTTTGCGCTAACTTTTCCAACACATCAGGAGGGGTTTTAGGATTCTTCCTAACCGCTTCAGCAGTATATTCCCCTTGTAGTTCTCCTATTACCTTAGTCGCAGCATTAGCAACGTGTATATTTAGATCGTTTGCTAGGTCTTTCAACACATTTAGCGGTGTATTAGGATGTTCAGCGACTTTAATACGAATTGTTGGGTTTTGATCTGTACTCAAGCTCTCCAGAATATCAGCAGGTGTATTGAAATTACAAACAAGAGAAAATGTAACTTGGTTTTCAGTGGCTAATTTTCGTAGAGTCTCTGTTGGAGTATTGGGATTTTCGGCTGCTTTGCCCCTTGTCCAACCATCACTATGGTTGGCTAGGTGTTTGAGAAAATTAGGAAATGTGGCAGGAGAATTAGCAAGTTTTCTACATAAAAAGTCTTTGTAGCTAAAGTCCTTTATGCAATGTTCAACGATAAATTCTGGGATTGGGCAAATCTGAGCTAGAACTACAAGATCGCTAGTATCGGCTTTGTAAGCGTTAGGGATGATTCCTTGAATTACTTCTTTTATTCTTTCTTCGTATTTCTCTGTTAATTCTCCAGCCAGATTGATGTGTAAACAAGCAGATTCCACAACTTGAGGATGTCGGCTTTGAGTTAATCGATTCAATACACCTTTAGGAGTTTGGACATTGTTAACTAGTGCCAGTTGCACTTCCAAGTCCGCCTTCTCTGCTACTTGTTCCAAAATATATACTGGAACATTTTCATGTCTAAGAATACTTCGCAAAGTATTTAAGGGAATTTCTGCAACTAAATTGAGATTTTCCAAAAGTAGTAATGGAAATACAGGATTATCTAGCAATTGGGACGGAAATTCTGCTCCCAAACGCAATAGGACATCAACTGGGGTGTTAGGATTGCCTGCAACGGACTGACGGGTTATTTTGTCGGTAGATAATGCCAGTTCCCGCAACAGTTCCGGGTCAGTACTAGGTTCTGCTGCTAATAATTGTGCCTGTGTGACGTTTTTTGTCAGGGGTGGAGTGGTGTGATCCATTGGTCTAAATTTGTGAACTACTTACACCTCTAATAAGCAAGTCAACCGAAGCATCTTGTCGGTTGACTTACTTAATACCAAAATTTGTATCCCTGAATAAATAAAACAATTACACTTTGCCAGCCAAGTTCATCAACTGTTTGAAGTTCACAAGATAAGTGATGTTGTTGGCGCTATCAATTTTGATCCATCCTTTTTCATGCAGCTTTTCCATGATTTTGGTAGTTTCTTCAACACCAATTTCTGTCACCTCTGCTAAATCTTTAAAGGGAATGTTAAAAATTTCTTTTCCTAAGTCTGATTCCTGACCATAACTTTCGCCTAAACTCACTAGGGTATGGGCGAGTTTAACTGCTGGTGGTGAAGACCGCATTTGTAGGCGCAGGTTAATTTGTCGCAATCGCCGCACCATCAGTTGCAACATCCGGTGATGTAACTGTGGGTCTTTAAACAATATTTGAATAAACCGCTCTCTGGAGATACTAAGCAATTTCACTGATGAAAGGGCAATGACATCGGTTGAGCGTGGAGATTCATCCAAAATTGCCATTTCTCCAAAAAAATCGCCACGACCAAAAATTGCCAGAGCTACTGAATCGTCCCCGACGGTACGCCGGACTTTGACCCAACCAGAAACCACGAAGTAAACGGCGTTACCCCAAGCATCTTCCATCACAACGGCTCGCCCAGATGGATATTCATGTTCAATTGCAACGTTAAGTAGCCATTCCAATGTCTGTGGATTGGCTGTACTCATTAAGGGGAAAAGTTCACTAAAAACCTCAGTTAGCATGAAATATTTGCAACAATAGGATTCAAGAGCGGGTAACTAACTTTGCTACTATTAAGTTTGTCTAAACCGTAATCTTACTCAGAATACGATCGCAAAATTTGTATTTATTTAGAGATGAATCTCTAAGCTTTATCAGTCTAGGATTCCATTACAACATAACAATTATGTATGCGAACGAAATCAGCGTTTTCACCTACTGACTGATGATTTACTCTTTGTTGGTAGATTGCTATCTAGTGCCAGTATTTTGATCTGTTGGTCTAAATTTTTCACTAATTGATTCAGGGTAACTAAAGCCTCTAATTGCTGAGAATCAAGGCTAGGATTCAGTAAAAGTTGTTCTTGTAGTTCATGTAACTTAATGCTTAGTTGTTGAGAAATTCCTAAAGCATCGCGGCCTATACGCGTCAATTGTTGTTGTTGATAGAATTTTAATGCTGCTCCCCGCAATACTTGGAGTGTTGCCTCTTCGCCGTAGATTCCCGGCATGACTCGCAAGCGTAATAATAAGCGGTTTTTTTGATATACGTATTCCTTTTCTACCTGTTTTGGTTCTGCAAGCGTGGTTACAGGCAGGGAAGCAAACCGCTTTAATTCATTCAATACTCCTTGAAAAACTGAGAGCGGCAGTTTGTCTAATACAGACTGCAAAACTCCATTGTCACTCCACAATATTCTGCCTTCGTAAGCTTGTCTTTCTAAGTACAGCCGACCAATTCCCCCAGCAAAAATTCGCCCTAGTAATTCTTCTAGTAATTTTTTTGGTGGCAGTGTTGTTAGCAACTCAATCGGATTCAGTAGTTGGGAAGCTTGTGTGGGAAAAATAGGTAAATTGTTGGATGATGTGGGTTCAGAATCCTCTCCCGACTGAGTTCTGGAAATAGGGGTGAAGAACGTCGTAGTTTGAGATGATTGGTCTAGCTCTGGGATAGGAGGCAAGTCTACCCGCTGTCCAGAATTTTGGCGCTTTTGTGTCTGAAACACCGTCAATACTGGTTGTTGATTTGATTCTGAGTCGGCATCTAGAGAAGGACTGGGTATGTCAGTAATCGTAGCTGGGCTATTTGTTGGGGAAAAGTCCACTGTTGGCTGATGCACTTGTTGGGCATCTAGCTGGGATATATTCTTATGATTGAGGTAGGCTGATAGTATTCTGCGGTGAGCATCGGCTGCGATCGCCTCAATCACCATTGTGCAATTTATATAAGACAAAATGCGACCAACATAATCTAGGGCTTCGCTCTCTTCTGGATAAACCATACCTAGCAAGAGGTTTTTGTCTTCTAATCTAAAGGGTAAAATCTGGTGGTAGAGGCAAGCTTCAAAGGACAAAAGATGATCGATTAGGTGGAACATTTGTTCGCGATCGCCTTCTTGCTCCCACCTAGTTTGAGCGGCAGTTGGCATTTGCTGTCCATTTGCTACGGTATCATTTAGTTCGCCCTTTGAAGACAACATAGATTTGATTCGTTGGTGTTTACTTATATTTTGCCTCTAATTCAATAGGTAGTTAATAAAGATACTTTGTTAAATTGTTAAAATTCCAATTATATATACTTAAGTAAATGTAAGTAAAGTATGAATTTTAGATTAGGGACTGGGGATAATACTGAAGATTGGGCATTGGGCATTGGGCATTGGGCGTTGGGCATTGGGTATTAATTATTCTCCCCTGCTTCCCACTCCCCACTTCCCTATGCTCCATTTTCCACTACAGGCTACTCTTGGGTTCTTAAAGCTTGGGCTGCAAGATAGACTTTCGTCCATTCGCCTAGCACTTGATGGGTTTTGAGTTTTAACTGTTCGGCTATGGCTTCTATTGAATTACCTGCTCTGCGCAAATCTAAGATTTGCCGCCCTAGAGGAGTCAATTTTTCATCAAGTTGCTGCCATTGGTTTTGGGTTAATCCCAAGTTATGTTCTTGCAAGGAAATTGAGAGCCAGTTGTCTACGAGTTCTGGATTGCCTTTGAGGGCAAAAACACGTACAGCATGGTAACTAATTTTTTCTCGCAAACGGTAAACTTCTTTAGTCTGCTTATTCAGTTTTTTGGCGATCTCTTCTTGGGACTTACCTTGTAGATACAACCGTAGCCATTCCACTGCTTCTGTGCCAAGATTTTCTTGTAAATAATTTTCAAATTCTTTTTGTACTGACTGGCGCAGCCCCTGTTGTTCCTCTAGTTGTTGTGCTTCAATATATTCTGCGATCGCCTGACTATCGACTAAGTTAACTCGATTGTCACTGTCGTCTGTAAGAACTTCTTCTGAGACTAGGCGAACCAGATCACGCCCTGGCACTTGGGTTAAACCACCGCGCTGAGTGCGACGCAAATAATTTACAAATCGATAAGCTAATAGGGGTTGATTCCTTACTGGCCGCAAACAATATTCTTCTAAACTAGCAAATAGCAGAGCATCTCCCAATCGTCTATCACTTGTATATTTGGCAATATCAGCCATTTGCTGTTGCATCTGGCTGTCGTTTTGCAGTAACTCTTGGAGTACTTCTTGTAATACATCCATTACACTACGCTGGCGATCGCGGCTGAGGGAAACCCAAGTCTGAATTTTATTCCGTAATGTTACTAAACTCCCCAATCGGGTTATCAAGTTGCGATAAGCACGTTCTCGCCCCAACCCCAAGTAGCGTTGACGTAAAATCCTCCAGCGATATTCCATCGCTTGCTTGGCGATATCTAGTTCTTTAGGATTATACAGATCGAACCGTTTTGAGTCAGATCCCAGCAGCCAGAGAATAATGCTTTGCCTTGCGGCTTCATTTTGGTCTGGACATTCCACAGCCAAGCGCTTTTGCCAATCTAGAGCCAGTTTTTCCACATCTATTGTCATAATGAGATTGCATTCCTCGAAACTCAATTTTGAAGTTTGCATTACAACCCCCATTCGTCCCACCTAATTGTTTAACTGGCAGCTGCCCCAGATTTCATGAGTTTCATGAAAATAGCTCAGTGATTCTACTTTTATTACGTCTAGATTCACTAAAATTATGCAGAAATTTCTACATTGATGTTTTACTTTTACTTTAAAAAGTCCAAACCTACTATGTATCAAGCATTTGGGGCATTCTGCCAATTTAAATTTTTTGTAAAGTTATGTTTTTTTAGTTGAGAACAGAAATCTGCTTAAAGTGTGGAGGATACACCTTTCACAAAATGGATCGGGTAAATCTGACATTTTGTAACAGATCCGAGGAACGAATCTAATTTAACTCAAAGTTGGACGTTATTCCACTAGTATAAGTTTCGACTCTGTACAAACCCTTACTTCATATAATATTTAGTTTAATCTCAATATACTTAGAGGTTGTTTGAAAAGTCGCAAAGTATACTACAAACCCCACTTCCAAACCTCTCCCCGTTGGCGTTAGCCTGCCGTTAGGCAAGCGGAGAGAGGCTTTGAAACCCGCATTCCCTTGTAGGGAAGGGGGGCTAGGGGGGTTAGGTTTCTGAGACTTAAATGTTACCAAAAATACTTTTTAAACATCCTCTTAGTGTTGATGAGATTTTGCCTTGGAAGATTCCCTAATCCCTCTGAAAAAATTGGCTGAATTCCCTACTTTTGAAAGAGGATCGGGCTTTCACTGAATCGTATTAAGTTATATTTTGTAAAATTTATTGATTTAATTAAGTGTATATACGGTAATTAGCGCTTCAAAGGATTTTTGGAAATTTGTTGTATAAAATGATAGCAGGGATTTATAAGTAAATTTATCTTTTTTAAACTAGCTTCAGTCACAACTACACCTTTCATATTGGTAAGTTATTCTTAAAGCTTTTATATTTCTAAAAATGAACAGTCAACAGTCAATATTGGTTTTGACTATTGACTCTGACTGTTGCTTTCTTTCTGCTTCAAAATTCAACTTATGCAAAATCTAAAAACAGAAGGAATGTAATCCTCTAAAGTTTTGATAGTCAGAAGCCTGACAAAAAACTTCTCTTTAAATTCATTTATGGGAAGTTTTTGTTTTGAATTCCCCCGCAGGAAGTTAAATCTATCGATTGTTCGATCTAACAATGGGATTTTCTACAGATTCTCGATAACCTTGGACTTGTTCTGTATAACCAATTGGTAGAACAGCTTCAACGTTTTCATGGGGACGAGGAATAATCACCCAAGATTCAAGTGTACCGCCGTAAACATTTTCTGCGGCTTCAACACCGGCAGCCATAGCGGCTTTTACTTCAGAAACATCACCACGAATATTAACTGTAAAACGAGCGCTACCTACTCTGATATAACCAACAAGGGTAACTCGACCAGCTTTTACCATAGCATCTGCTGCTGCTAGCACCGCAGGAAAACCTTTAGTTTCAAGTGCTCCAACTGCCTGTAATGACATTATTAATCTCCTGTATGAACAAACTGGGGGCTACAAGTTAATTGTACGAAGCTTCGCTACAGATTTTGATAGCAAAATTGCTTAGAAGATGCGGAAAGGTTCTGATTCTTCGGTGAAATGGATTGGTAATATGGTTTCGACATTTTCTGGGGGATTGGGAACGATGTAGTAGGTAATTACTGTACCAGCTTTTACTTCCTCACCCGCTACGATTCCGGCTTCAACAGCTCTATTTACTTCAGAAACCTGTCCCCGGACGGCGACTAACAAGCGAGCGCTCTCCGCTTGACCATAATACACAATTGTAACTGCGGCAGCTTTGACCATTGCATCTGCTGCTGCTAAGACACTCGGAAAACCTAAAGTTTCAATTACGCCAACCGCCATTGGCATGGCATTAGCTCCTGGATTAAGGGATAAGCGATTTTAATTGTACGTGGCTTTAGTCCCAATTTTGACATTTTGGGAAACTTTCTTTGATGCCATATTTTTTGGGGGAGTAGAGACGCGATTAATCATGTCTGTTGGGAGTTAGAATATTTTGATAGTCCCTGCCTTATGTTTTATATATATATTACAAATAATATATTACAAATAATACTTCAGCATCTTAGGTTGTGTAACTTTATTGTTTAACAAAATTAGTTATGGGTGGAAGCAAACTAGTACCGCAAGGCAGAATTAAAAATTAAAAATTAAAAATGAATACAGTATAAGCATTTCATTGATTTGGAATGGGTGGTTTATTTCCACCGTGTTGTACTAGTACGATAAACTGAAATTTATGTTTCCGAATTTTCTTCCTACGGCAGTTGGGCAACTTACAGAACCTACTTCGATCGCACTAGCTCGGAGTATTCAAACAACTGCGATCGCTACTCCTTTAACTAATCAAGCAGTTACCACAACATTTGTCAAGCAAGGGTGTGGTGGAACTCCAATTTTATTAATTCACGGCTTTGACAGTTCTGTATTAGAATTTCGGCGGCTTTTGCCACTACTTTCTGAAGATAATGAAACTTGGGCAGTGGATTTGTTGGGTTTTGGATTTACAGATAGACTTTCAGGAATTGCCTATAGCCCAATTGCAATTAAAACCCATCTTTATTATTTCTGGAAAAGCCTAATTAACCAACCTGTAATTTTAGTAGGCGCTTCGATGGGCGGTGCCACAGCGATTGATTTTACATTGGCTTACCCAGAAGCGGTAAAAAAGCTGGTGTTAATTGATAGTGCGGGGTTAGCGGGTGGTTCGCCATTGAGCAAATTCATGTTTCCCCCGTTGGATTATTTAGCAACTCAGTTTTTGAGTAATATGAAGGTGCGCGATCGCGTTTCTCGCATTGGATACAAAAATCAAACTCTTGCCTCTATTGATGCACTATCTTGTGGCGCATTGCACTTACAAATGCCGAGTTGGAATCAAGCTTTGATTTCTTTCACTAAAAGTGGTGGTTACAGTGCTTTTAGATTCACAGCCATATCAAAAATTGTGCAACAAACACTAATTTTGTGGGGCGATTCTGATAAAATTTTGGGTATTAAGGATGCCATGAGATTTAAAAGGGCAATTCCACACAGTACTCTTAAGTGGATTCAAGATTGTGGTCATCTCCCACACTTGGAACAACCACAAATAACTGCCCAGCATATTTTAGATTTTCGAGTTGAAAGATAGCCCAACTTTCAATAATTTTTCTCTAACGCCGATCTAGAAAGTTTTTCATCTGTTGCTAATGGCTTCTGTCATAGCTACTATTTTTCTCTTTAATTGTGTTATACCAATTCAATTAATGATTGCAACACATCCTGGGGTAAAGACGCGATGAATCGCTTCTCTACAGACGATCTATTTGTCGCATTTTTTTTCAAATTGGTATTACTTTTACAGAATTTTAGGAAACTCTGTAGCTACGATCGCAAACCTGTTTTGTAAAAAGATAGCAGTTTATTACTTAGTAGGTAGACATGAGATTTTTATATGAGTAAATCAGATTAGTATGGGCATCACAATACATGCCTTACAAGCTCAAAAGATTTATACTTGCACTTGGTAATTTAGGTTTAATTCATCTCCTGTTGTTCCCCGGATACCCCAGTTGTGTTTTGGGGTTTCTGTAATCGTGATTTCTATATCTATAGGTGCAATTGCAACTTGTTCAGATAAGCAAGAAAACAACAACCTAATTAGTTTCTTTTTCGTTTCAATAGTGCGTCCCTCAAACATACTAATCTCAATGATGATGTATTTCTCTGAACGTCCTAAAGGGTAGATGAAATCATCGGTTTCTAGAGGAAAGAACCGATGGACACGCTTATCTTGAGGATATACTAGAGCTTCAACAACACAAGAATGAATTGCGTCAGAAATGGCACTGCGATAATGACGGATAAATGAAGCAGTGCCATAGATTTTGATTTGTACCATTAACCTTTAACTAAGTGATGAACTGACTCTAGTCAAGTAACCACATCTCATTAGAACTATCAGGATACTCATTCGGCTGATTTTGTGGTTGATTTTGAGCGAGTGTTTCTGATGACCGATGTGATTTTTTGTAGTTAAGTGGATTGTAGTGGTCTTTTACTGGTCTGATCGCGCTAGTTTCTTTGACAACAAGTTTAGATTTCTTTTGTACTTTTTGTTCTACTTTTGGCTCTGCTTTTTGTTTTAAAGAATTAATTTCTTCTATAAGCAGGGAATTTGCTTCTGCAAGTTGCAGTGCTGTTTTTTTGGTCTCATCAAGTTCTTTTGTTAGCTGTTCTAGTAATGATTTTTGTTCTGATACAAATGTTTTTTGTTTAGATAATTTTGATTGCAAATCAGCGACTTCTTGTTCAAGAGATGCTTCTTTTTTGTGGCTTGTTTCTAGATTACTTGTCAACTCTTTGACATTTGCTTCTAAATCAGCTTTAGTGGGACTTGTGCGCTTAGTAGAAGTTGGCTCAAGTGTTTGTGCTGACGATTCTTCATCAGATGCAGCCTGTTCTTCGGCTATTTTTTCGGCTGTAACCTCGATCGCAGATTCACCTTCTGGGGGTGTAAATTTTTGTGCCTCTTCTTGTAGTAAGTCAGAGAGACTTTGTTTCCTAGCCATTATTATTTTCTCCAATCACGCTGTAATTCATCAGCTGCACGGCGGTAGTCTAATTCCGCCTCCCGTGCATTTCCGCCTCGCCATTGAGTAATCGCTACACCTTCAAGTGCTGCTCGTTCATGAGCTTTATAGGCACGGATGAAGGTATTACAAGTAGGAATACCTAAGCGAGTCAGAGTGTTTTTTGCTTCTTGTGCTTCCCCCAGACTGCGCGTATCGACTTTGGTGAGCAATACCCGATGGGGGGTTCCCACAGGGATGACGGCTTCCTTGACTGTTTCCACGAGGATTGCTAAATCCATTGCAGATGGGGGTGTCGGCAAAACTAGATAATCTGCGATCGCAACTACCGCCACTAATGCTTCAGAGCGTAGCGCGGGAGGTGTATCCACCACTACTAAATCGTAACCTGTTATCTTTGCTAAATCACCTAAAAGTGCGGGATCTGTTTCTTGAGATAAATCAAATCCCATTCCCTGCTGACTGCGCCCAAACCACCAACTGGCAGAACCTTGAATATCTGCATCAATCAGCAGCACCTTTTTTTTCTTCGCAAAGTTTGCAGCCAGATTGACTGCGGTAGTCGTTTTACCGACTCCTCCTTTACCGTTGAGAATAGCGATGATTTTTGGCACTGCTTACTTCCGATGCTGCCTTTTGTTAGCGGTAGCGGGGCGTTTAGCCCGTGCTGAGTTAGGAGTGCTGAGTGCTGAGTTAGGAGTAGAGACGCGATTAATCGCGTCTGTACAAGAGCGATTAATCGCGTCTGTACAAGAGTTATTATTATCCTCTTTATCTTCTTTTTCAGTTCCCAGTTTCCAGTCTCTAGTCCCCAATGATGAATATACCGCTTTCTGTAACCTTAAGTAACATGAAAAGTCGTAACAATAAAATTCAGAAGCCATCAACTCCACAAAATTCTATGACAACAACTTACAATCTGCCCGATGGGCCTCAAATGCCACGCTGGTTACGGATGATCAAGTTTATTACTCAGCCAGTGAAATATGTGGATGATTTTGCCCAAATCTACGGTGACACTTTCACGATCAGGAGTAATCGCTCTGATAACCATCTTGTGTATTTTAGTCAACCCCAAGCGCTTGAGCAGATTTTTACTGCCGATTCCAGGCATTTTGAGGTTGGCAGGGGGAACATAGGACTAAAATTTTTACTTGGCGATCGCTCTTTTATGTTAGCGGATGGCGATCGCCACCAGAGGCAACGGCAATTATTAGCTCCTCCCTTTCATGGCGAAAGAATGCGGGCTTACGGCGAGGAAATTCGGGAAATCACCCGACAGGTGACTAATGAATGGCAAATTGACAAGCCTTTTAAGATCCGTGAGTCGATGCAAGAAATTACCTTGCGTGTTATTTTACGGGTTGTATTTGGTTTGAATGATGGAGAACTGTTTGAGGAACTGAGGCGATCGCTAAGTGACTTACTAGACTTCATCACTTCGCCCATAATGTCCAGCGCCTTCTTTTTCCAGTTCATGCAAAAAGATTTCGGTGCGTGGAGTCCGTGGGGTTGGGTTCTGCAACAACGGCAAAAAATCGATCGACTGATTTATGCTTTACTTCGAGAACGTCGGGCTGAATCTGAACAAAATCGTCAAGATATCCTAAGTTTGATGATGGCGGCTCGTTACGACGATGGTCAAGGGATGTCAGATGAAGAATTACACGACGAGTTAATGACGCTGCTAGTTGCGGGACATGAAACCACCGCTTCAGCATTGACGTGGGCTTTTTACTGGATCGATCGTTTACCAGAGGTGCGTGAGAAGTTGCTAAAGGAACTCAACACCATTGGAGTTAACCACGATTTGAGTAGTGTAGGTAAATTGCCGTATTTGACAGCAGTTTGCCAAGAAACACTACGACTTTACCCAATTGTCATGACTGCTTTCCCTCGGATTGTGAAAACCCCAATTACAATTATGGGCTACGAACTGCGAGAGGGAACGGTAATAATCCCCAGTATTTATTTAGCGCATCATCGGGAAGAAGTTTATCCCCAATCCAAGCAGTTCAAACCAGAACGCTTTTTAGGAAGACAATATTCACCTTATGAATATTTACCCTTTGGTGGCGGTAATCGTCGTTGTATTGGAATGGCATTTGCCCAGTATGAAATGAAAATTGTCTTGGCAACTGTTTTATCAGAATTTCAAGTTTCGCTAGTGAATAAACGTCCCGTGCGTCCTGTGCGCCGTGGGTTAACTTTAGCTGCACCAGCCGGAATGCGGATGGTTGCAACACCTCAAGTTAAGCGTGCAAATACAGCAGCGTTAGTTTAGGCAACTAGGGTGAGCATTAAGATGCCCACCCTAACTTCGCAATTTGCTAAGATTATCAAACCATCTCGTATCGACCAAGAGACACTTACATGAAAAAATACTATGTACTAAAAATTTATGCACATTATCAGTCGTGCAAGACTTGTTGAGTTTTGGGAAAAGCACTCTAATGCACAAACTAGCCTGCGGTTATGGTACAAACTGACATCTGTAGCGGAGTGGCAGAACTTGGTAGAGTTACGCCAAACTTTTCCCTCAGCCGATCCAGTCGGTAATTTCACAGTTTTTAACATAAGTGGTAATAATTATCGACTTATTACTTTAGTAGATTACAAATGCCAAAAAGTTTTTATTCGCCATATATTGACACATGCCGAATATGACAAAGATGAATGGAAAAACGATTATTGGTTCGCTTGATGATAACTATTCTTTTGGGGTAACAATTTTACAAATCATTTTTAGGCATTGAAGCCCTCAGATATAATTAATTAAAATCCCCTATTAAGGACTGAAACTCTCAGATATCTGAATACTAATATGAGCATAAGTGTTTGAATTCCAATTAATCAAAATCCCTATTAGGGATTGAAACAATCAGATATCTAGCAAAATGACTCCTAAAACACCTGTTACTAAAGCGTATATTGAATTACTCAAATCATTTCCTCCTCGTCCCGTAACTTCCGAGGAAGAATTGCTGGCTACGCAAGAAGTCATTGATTCCTTAATTGATAAAGTTGAATTAACACCAGATGCACAAGATTATCTCAATGTTTTAGGTACTCTGGTTTACGAGTATGAACAAAAACATCATTCTATACCTGATATTCATGGTGTAGAATTACTTCAAGCAATGATTGCCGAATTTGGTTTGCGACAGAAAGACTTAATTCCTATCTTTAAAACCGAGTCTATTGTATCTGAAGTCTTGAGTGGACAGCGCAAGCTAACAGTTAATCACATTAGCAAACTTGCAGAGTTTTTTCACATTTCGCCAGCTGCTTTTTTTGAATCATAAGAGGAAAAAATTTACAAATTCTCATTGCATTCCAACTTTACAGCAAGGCAACTGATGTAGCAAGATGCATTTAAGTTCCTTTCGTCCCCCATCTCGAAGTGGGTAGGAGGCAATGCATAATTAGCAGTATTTCTTTAACGGCGATCGCAGCAATTTAAATCAAAGCACTTACCGCATCTTTGAACCAGAATCCCACTCATCAACTCCAAACACTTCTACGTTCCCAATATTCGGCGACTCTTTTTTCCCATTGCTGCCAGTAATCTTTAATCGCTGCTGGTTCAAACCAAAATACCTCAGCTGGCATCTCTGGAATTGCGACTACTAACAAAGCATGATTTAGCTGAATGCCATAATCTCGATAATAGTTGTTAATTGCTCCAATGTATGCTGTAATTTGCAGTGGATGTTCGTATAAATGCTCGATTGAACCTTTAGGTTTGTCTGCTGTTTTCCACTCGCAAATACAGGGAATGCCTTGATAGCTGGCAATACAATCTACTTTGCCAGAATAGCTCAAATCGTAATGAAAAACGGAGCCTTCTACAAGTTTCACTGTGTCGATTTCTGCTAAAACTGGCTGAATACTTTCCCAGTAAGGGCGACTGTTTTCGGGACAAACAGGATTTTGTCCCAGGAGGTAGCGCTCAATTTGTTTGTGTGTTTGGGTTCCCCGACGACTGGCGTTTGTAGATATGCGGGTGGCTTCTTCTGTTCCTACACGCGCTTTCCAATTTAATAATCTGTCTCTGTCTGCTTGGGGTTTGGTGACATTAAGTATTGTGGTGACGCTAGGGAAGCGGTTTCCCTTGGCATCTACATAATATTGTTTGCCATTTTCTCTCAGGGATTTACTATTAATTTGAGGTAGCATTTGTAATTCGTAATTCGTAATTCGTAATTAAGAAAGTAGCGATTAGAAATCGCAGTTCATCTTGCACACAAGTAAAACTTTGGATAATCGCTCTTGTTATAGTTGTGCTAATGCTTCATCAATATTTAGAGGTATTTCATGTTCTACTGCCTTCATTGCTAAGATAAGTCCTTGATCCTCAATAGCTTCTAGCAAGCGTAGATAGTCATCAAAATCTATGACTACTTTGCGGATATTACCTTCCATATCAGTAATCAGTTCTTGAGCAAAAGGGTATTTATCAGCTTGCATTTGGGTTGTGATTTTAATAGTCATACTATGACTTTAGCGTTATTAGCGTAACGCATCAGTTAAAGGTTTTGGTGCTTTAGGCTAGGCCATAACACAACGCCAGTCCGCTCAAGTCAAGAAACCCACTCTTAGCAGAGGGTTAACGTTAAAAACTGTGTCTGCACAGACAAAATCAAGAAATGTGATGATCGGGCTAGGCTAGAATAGCTTTCAGTGGAATTTCGGTTGTTATTCATAAAATTATGGAACCTGTAACACTAACGGCTGTTGCAACTGCGATCGCTACTATAGTTTTAACTAAAGCCTTAGAAAAAACTGGCGAAAAGCTTGGGGAAGCAGGGTTAGAAGCAAGCGGTAAATTAATCGCACAGCTACGTAATAAAAATAAATTGCCTTTGTTAGCAGAGGCGACACCAGAAAATACACAGCAGCCGTTAGATTATGGCAAAGCGGTACTAGAGTTGAAAGCCGCAGCAGAAGCCGATACCGAAATTGCTCAATCAGTGCGGGACGTGGAAGCAGCAGTAAACGCCGATCCTCAAGTAGCGTCAAAAGTCCAAGCTTTAGCAAATGGGCTGAACTCACAACCAGCAACCATCATTAATTCTACAAAGTTAGCTGAGTCTATTAAAAACGTCTTTCAAGGAAATACTTTCACTGGTACTAATATTTTCTGACTGCATTCGCCTGGAGGAGAACAGGTAAAGTCAAATCTCGCTACCGAAATACCGCAAAATTTGCCCTTAAGTGGGGTGGTGGAGTTTGTTGGACGTGAAGTGGAATTGCAAAATCTCCACCAGCTTTTACAGGAAAACGAACAGGTGGCGATAGCTGCTGTTGCTGGGATGGGTGGAGTTGGTAAAACGGAACTTGCCCTACAATATGCCAGGAATCACCGCGAAACTTACAAAGGTGGAATTTGCTGGTTGTTGGCAAAAGTTGGTGATGTGGGCACTGAAGTTGTGGAGTTTGCCAGAACTCATCTTGATTTAAACATACCAGAAGGTTTGGATGTCTTTGCCCAAGTGCGATACTGCTGGCGGCATTGGCGTGAGGGCGACGTGTTGCTAGTGTTAGACGATGTTGGGGAATTTCAGCAGGTTAAGCCTTACTTACCCTCGTCATCTTCCAGGTTTAAAGTGTTGATTACCACGCGCCAATATTTAGGAGCATCTATTAAGCAATTATCTCTGGATGTATTGCAACCAGAAGCGGCGCTGGAGTTATTAAAGTCATTTTTTAAAGAAACACCACAGCGAATTGAGCAAGAATTAGCTGTGGCAAATCAGTTGTGTGAGTGGTTGGGATATTTGCCTTTGGGTTTGGAATTAGTGGGGCGATATCTCAAGCGCAAAGTAGACCTTTCTTTAACAGAAATGTTGCGACAGTTGGAGAAAAAGCGACTAGAAAAACCCGCTTGGGATAAACCAGAAGGCGATATGACAGCACAACGGGGTGTGTTAGCAGCCTTTGAGTTGAGTTGGCAAGAATTAAACGACGATGAAAAGCAGTTGGGCTGTTTATTGAGTTTATTTGCCGCCGCGCCTATAACTTGGGATTTGGTAGAACAGTGTTTACCAGAGGAAGACGAGGAAGAGTTAGAGGAAATTCGGGATGATAAGTTATTGAATTTGCATTTACTCCAGCGCAAAGATGAGGGAATTTACCAATTGCATCCACTGTTGCGCGAGTTTTTCCAATATAAGCTTACAGATTTAGAACAGGCAGAGGAATTAAAGCGATCGTTTTGCGGGCTAATGGTAGCAGTTGCTAAAGATATTCGTCCAGAACCCATACTTGAGCAAATTAAGGCTGTCACTCCAGCAATACCTCATGTGGCAGAAGTGGCAAACAATCTCATTCAATACGTCAGCGATGATGATTTAACTTGGGTATTCACTGGCAACGCTTGGTTTTACAATGGTCAAGGATTGTATGATAAAGTTGAACCTTGGTATGAACGGTGTCTAGAAATTACTAAAAAACGCATCGGGGAAGAACATCCCGATGTCGCCTCTAGCCTCAACAACCTCGCAGCACTCTACCAATCCCAAGGTAAATATAGCAAAGCTGAACCCTTGTACATCCAAGCTTTAGTACTCACACGCAAACTGCTGGGAGAAGAACACCCAAATGTTGCAATTAGCCTCAATAACCTAGCGGAACTCTACCGTTCCCAAGGCAGATACAGTGAAGCCGAACCTTTGTACATCCAAGCTTTGGCGCTCAAGCGCAGTCTGCTGGGAGAAGAACATCCCCATGTTGCACAATGCCTCAACAACCTCGCTTTACTCTACAAATTCCAAGGCAGATATAGCGAAGCCGAACCCTTGTACATCCAAGCTTTGGCGCTTAGGCGCAGTCTGCTGGGAGAAGAACATCCCCATGTTGCTTCTAGCCTTAACAACCTCGCGTTCCTATACGAATCCCAAGGCAGATACAGCGAAGCCGAACCCCTTCTCATCCAAGCTTTAGTACTCAGGCGCAAACTACAAGGGGAAGAACATCCTCATGTTGCCTCTAGCCTCAACAACCTCGCGGGACTCTATGAATCCCAAGGTAGATACAGTGAAGCTGCATCCTTGTACATTCAAGCTTTAACACTCAGGCGCAGTCTGCTGGGAGAAGAACATCCCGATGTTGCCACTAGCCTCAACGACCTCGCGGTACTCTACTACTCGCAAGGCAGATACAGCGAAGCCGAACTCTTGTACATTCAAGCTTTAACACTCAGGCGCAGTCTGCTGGGAGAAGAACATCCCGATGTCGCCTCTAGCCTCAACAACCTAGCGAACCTCTACTGCTCCCAAGGCAGATACAGTGAAGCTGAACCTCTTTTAATCCAAGCTTTGGCGCTCAGGCTCTGTCTGCTGGGGGAAGAACATCTCTATGTTGCACAAAGCCTCAACAACCTAGCTTTACTCTACTGCTCCCAAGGCAGATACAGCGAAGCTGAACCTCTTTTAATCCAAGCTTTGGCACTTACGCGCAAGCTACTGGGAGAAGAAAATCCTCATGTTGCCTCTAGCCTCAATAACCTCGCGGGACTCTATGGATCCCAAGGTAGATACAGTGAAGCTGAATCCTTGTACATTCAAGCTTTAACACTCAGGCATAAGCTCCTGGGGGAAGAACATCCCGATGTTGCTACTAGCCTCAACAACCTCGCCGCATTCTACTACTCCCAAGGCAGATACAGCGAAACTGAACTATTGTACAGCCAAGCTTTAGATATTTTTGAGCGATGCTTAGGAATGAATCATCCTCATACTGTAACTGTGCGTGAAAATTTAGCATATTTACGCGATTCTTTTACCTCAGAACAGTAAAATTCATGTTCCCAACCTCATCAATTAAGCTTTTATCTGCAAGTTTCGCGTTCTAAACGAGAACATTCCTGTTTTTAGTGAGAACGTTTCTGTTTCAAATGAGAATGTTTTTGTTCTAAACGAGAACGTTCTTGTTTGAAGTGAAAATGTTCTTGTTCCAAATGAGAACGTTTTTGTTTTAAGTGAGAACGTTCTTGTTCCAAACGAGAATATTCTTGTTTTGAGGTGGAATGATGGTGTTATGAGGGCGTAGGCGTAGCCCGTCAAAGACATCGCTCTTAATTTAGATTGTAAACCGAGAGGCGATCGCCTTTAATAGTTGAGAGATAATTGTGATCGCGATCGCTTTTTGAGCCACAATGGATAGAACGATAGGGAGTCCATAGAAGAAACAATAGCTAAAAAGAAACCAAATCAGGAGAAGGCTTGATGCAATCAGCATTACGCATTGAAACTAAAGTGTTACCAGGCAACAAAATTGAAATCACCTTGCCTGACGATACACTCTCAACCTCTGTAGGACAAACTATTGAGGTAATTGTCCTGATACCACAAAAAACGATACTAGAAGGACAATCGATTATCCACCTGCTTGAAGAAATCCACAAACAGCGTCCTGTTGGCAGAAGTGTAGAAGAAATCAATCAAGACCTCGAAGCAGAACGAGATGCATGGGAGAACTAATTCTACCAGTTGTGATTCTAGATGAGGTACTGACATCATTCGTGAGCGATCGCTTTTATGTGTTCGTTGATAATGGAGAGCGATGTCTGCGACGGGCTACGCCTACGCCGATTACAAAATAAGCATTATTCAAGTAAATTAAATTTCTATTCGCTTCTTAACTTTCTGTCAAAAGTTACTGTTGGACTACAACTATTATGTTGAGCGATGCCTGCGGCGGGCTGCGCCAACGCGCCGATTAAATAGTCGGATAAATCTGCCTTTCCCTGATGAAATCGCTGTCATACTTGATAAACTAAAGAGCGATTTTCTAACTCAAACACTGAACATTGCAACATTAACTCTATAGTGTTGCTAATTTCTTCCTTACTAAATTCATAGGGCTTTCCCCGTAAAACCCAAACCAACTCACAAAGAACTATATTTGCTACAAAACATTGCTCTCCTGATTCGATAATTTCAGCAGCTTGTTTCCACTGCTTTTCATCATCTTTTGTGAGGTAGCGCACTAAAATATTCGTATCAACTCCAATCACTTGCGCCTTCTTGGATTGCTGCTTCCATTTCTTCTAAAGTTGCACTTTTCATCGCCGGACGATGTAAAATGCCGGACAGAGTTTGAACAGGAACATTGAGTGGAATTAGTTTAACTGTCCCATTTTCATCAATGACAAAATCAACCTTACTACCTATATCAAGATTAAGATAATCCCGAATTTCTTTAGGAATAATTACTTCTCCTTTGGTGGTGATGGTGACGCTAGCCATTACGTTTCCTGACATAAATTATTTACCTAAATATAACGTTTATTGGCAGATCAACACAGCGAGCGGTATAAATAGAGTCTTTTCTCCGCGTTCCTCTGCGCTTCCCTCCGCGTCCCTCTGCGTTAAAAAACAATCTCCTCCCTCATCCTCTCTTCCAGCACATCCAATAACCCATCCACATCCTTCCCAACTTGCTCAAAACAAATCGGTGGCGCTGGTTCCGGTGCAAACTGAATTAACTTAATTTCCCCCTTCCCAATCCCAATCATCACAACTTCCACATCCGGCTTGTGATTCTCAACAATTCCCAAAATTTCCTGAAGCCGATTATCAACCTTAATATTTAAATTCTCTATCTGCTCTTTCGGACAATAAACAAAATGCGGCGTTGGTTGCAAATCAATACCAACAGTACCCTGACTGTCACCATTTGCTAACCACAATCCCCAAAACAGCGCCGCTAACTCTTGCTGATTTGCTTTGACAAACTTATCCAACTGGCGACGCCACTTAGTATCACCTGATTCTGGTTGACTATTACCAAAAAACATAAATAATTCGTAATGAAGACACAGACAATAGGCGAAATTTATCTCAAACCTGACTGTACGCGCCAGAGGCCGGAATAAATACCGTCTTTCTCTAGCAATTGTTCATGGGTTCCTGATTCTACTAATTTCCCATGTTCCATGACATAAATGCAATCAGCATTGCGGATGGTGGAAAGACGATGAGCGATCGCAATTATAGTTCTATCTACTGTAATCCGTTCTAGCGATCGCTGGATTGCTGCTTCTGTTTCATTATCTACTGCCGAGGTTGCTTCATCTAAAATCAGAATTGGGGGATTCTTTAAGACTGCACGGGCGATCGCAATCCGTTGTCTTTGTCCACCAGATAACTTTTGTCCTCTTTCCCCGACAATTGTCTCATAACCTTCGGGCAATTCAACAATAAATTCGTGCGCCTCGGCTATCTTCGCTGCCGTGATAATTTCTTGCTCTGTATTCTCAAAGCTACCATAAGCAATATTCTCTGCTACAGTGCCATGAAATAGAAAGACATCTTGACTCACCAAACCAATACAACGGCGTAAATCTTGCAAATTCAAACTTTGCAAATCAATGCCATCAACAGTAATGTTTCCAGCTTGCACCTCATACAACCGCAATAAGAGTTTGACTAAAGTGCTTTTACCAGAACCAGTAGAACCAACAATTGCAATAGTTTTCCCCGCCGGAATATCCAAAGACAGATTTTTAATTACTGGAAATCTATCTTTATAAGCAAAATAAACATTGTTAAATTGCACTTCCCCGCGTACTTCATTTACAGGTAACGCCACATCACCTGTATGAATGGCGATAGGAGTATCTAATAAATTCATGACTCGATTAGTAGAAGCCATTGCCCTTTGATATTGGTCAAAAGTTTCGCCTAATCTAGTTAAAGGCCACAGCAAGCGCTGGATTAAAAACACTAATACGCTGTAAGTACCTACAGACATGGCTCCCGAAACTGCTGCCATTCCGCCATATAAAAGTAATGCTGTAAAACCCACCAAAATCAGCATCCGAATTAACGGCACAAAAGCAGCAGAAAGAGTAATTGCTTTAGAATTACTGTGACGATAAGCGTCACTATCTAATTCCAAACGATAGGCTTCATAAGCTTCAGATGTGAAGCTTTTAATAGTAGTAATTCCGCTGATATTGTTTGACAACCGCGAATTGAGAAAACCTACCTTTTCGCGGACATCAGCATAGCGAGGCGCAAGTAGCCGTTGATAGGCAAAAGAACCCCAGAGGATAAATGGCATCGGAGACAAAGCCATCCACGCTACACTAGGAGCCAGAATAAAGAAAGCAGCGCCAATAATTAGAACCGTTGCAGAAACTTGGATGATATCATTTGCTCCCCCATCCAAAAACCGCTCTAATTGGTTAATATCATCACTGAGGACAGACATTAAACCGCCAGTGCTGCGTTCTTCAAAATAAGCCAATTCCAACTCTTGCAAATGTTTGTATGCATCCAAACGCAAGTCATGCTGAATATTCTGAGCCAAATTCCGCCAAAGTCGAGCGTAGGCGTACTCAAAAACCGATTCTAGTATCCAAATGATGACAGTCAGGAAGGAAATAATCAAAAATTGTCCAAAGACATCCCGCACCCCTAACTGTGCAATTATGGAATCCTGTTGCTTAACTACTACATCCACCGCGATACCAATTAAACCGGGTGGTGCTAAGTCGAAAAACTTATTGAGGATAGAATAAATAGTCGCCAGCCAAATTTGTTTACGATACTGGTGTCCATACTCAAGCAAACGTTGGAGAGGATGCGCTGAATGTTTACGCCTTCTTGATGCCCGATGAGATTTTAATGCAGTAGCCACGGTTTTTTGCGGTTTCGTGTGACTGATATTACCACGGAACAAAGTCTTGAGTCCTAAGTCCTGAGTCTGAAGATTGATTCAGACAGACTAATGAGAAACTAGTAACTGAGTTTATTCAAAAGCTAGCTGGGGCGCAGGGGGAGAATAAGAAATAACTAATGACAAATGACAAATAACAAATGATACCAATTTTATATGAAGCGCTATGAACTCAAAGCAACACTGAAAGTACCTCGGCCCATAAGCAAAAACCAGGTGTAGCCGGCTGTGAGCCTTTTTAAAAAACATTCTGGAAGTTCGTAAAAGTCCAGGACAACCAAAAACAATTTCCCCAGAGGTGCGATCGCTCATTGCCATCACTTCTTCTAACTCAGTAGAAATATATAAAATTGCCGCACCGCGATCGCTATTTTAAATTCTTCAGCACCATTCGTTGTTGTCGCTGTTGGTGTTGTCTGATTACTGCAAGCTTGCAGCAGTAAGCTGGTAGTAAACCCTGCTGAACCTAGCAAGATAAATTCACGCCGACTAAAGTTTGTTGTCATACCTCGCCTTCAGATAGCTATTTGAGTTATTTCAACACTCTAAAGTCGTAGGTGGTACTTTGGAAACAATTTCTGTGGGATTTCTTTAAGACGTGATAAATCGCCGTCTCTACAATAATCAGACGCAATAAATCGCCGTCTCTACAATAATTAGTTTTTTGTAAAAACGGCGATTCATTGCGCTTCTTACCTTATCCTGCATTTTCATCAGATGCTTGTTCTGCAACATTTTTCAAGCGGCTCGATCTGATTTTGCGGGTGCGATCGCTATAGCGAACACCACCCGCCATCCCATATTCGCGGCTGTCTTTGCCGTACTTGATCGCAACCACCATCAGCATTTTTTCAGAAAGCTCACTCAAGTTTTTTTCCATCTCTTCAATTTCAGTTTTAGAAGAGTCAACCACAGACAGAGCAGTATTATAAACATCAATTTTGCTGCGTAACTGGTCGATTGACTCAACTAATTTTTCTAGACTATAATCTTCATCAAATTTGACGCTTGGAACAATCGATTTTAGTCCGGCGGATCTTAACTGAGCTTTTTCTAAAACACGGGATGTGCGTTTTTTACGAGACATAAAATTACTCCTTTAAGATGCTCTTAGAGCTAGCTTGCCTCAATTAAACTGCGTTTCGGTTCAGTAAAACTCGCATTTTTTTTACTAAAGTTTTTGATTGATAACAGTAATTTTTCGGGACTTAATTACTAGATGTAAGTATTTATAAGCTCCCATAAGTTCTGTAGCAGCTTCCATAAGTTCTGTAGCAGCTTCCATAAGTTCTGTAGCAGCTCCCATAAGTTCTGTAGCAGCTCCCATAAGTTTTGTAGCAGCTCCGGTAAGTTCTGTAGCAGCTCCGGTAAGTTCTGTAGCAGCTCCGGTAAGTTCTGTAGCTGCTTCCATAAGTTGCGAAGCTGCTCCCATAAGTTGGGGAGTGCGTAGGCAAAAATCTTGTAAGCGATCGCTTTATTCTATAAGAAAGACCGATATAGGCGATCGCAGTCTGTAGAAAGTCATTATTAAACGAGGTTAGAATTTTCAAAATCACTCAAGATTTCTTCTGGTAAAGGATCGTTGAAATCTGGTGCAATAAACACTTTACCTTTATCTAAGCCTGGAATGCGAGGAGAACTGGTATTCGTAAGAGCAACTAAACGTGCAACTGGAATCCCCTGTTCAGCAATCACGACTTCTTCACCGAGCAATACCTGACTCAGAAGTTCGCTAAATTTGGCAGTTGCTTCGGCAACGTTGACAGTAATAGTCATCTGCCTTGGTAATTAATTCCTAATATTCTTTACGATAACACTGGATGAGTGGGCGATGCCTACGGCGGTAAACTACGCAGTTTATGGAAAAGCGATCGCCTAGTATTATGTAGGAAAGACCGATATAGGCGATGCCTACGGCAGTAAACTACGCAGTTTGTGAGAGATAGTGCGATCGCTTATTGTGGAAGGGCGATTGCCATTATCATACGAAGTGAGAACTTTCAAAATCACTCAAAATTTCTATGGTAGTGTGGACTCGGTTCAGCAAAATAAGAATACTTTATGCGCCGAGACTCGATATTTTACAAACTATTTCAACAATCTCCCACGTTATTATTTGAATTATTGACCAATCCGCCAACAAATGCTAGTGCCTATCGATTTGACTCAGTAGCAGTTAAAGAACCGAAATTTGAAATTGACGGCGTATTCCTCCCACCAGAAAATGCAGGTGCAGGAGTAGTGTATTTTTGTGAAGTCCAATTCCAAAAAGATGAACAGCTTTACGAAAGAGTATTTGCTGAGTCCTCACTATATTTTTACCGCAACCGTGAGAGATTTAGCGATTGGCAAGTAGTCATAATTTACCCATCTCGCAGTCTGGAACAAAGCCAGATTTATCCCCATCGCTCATTGCTTAATGGCGAACAAGTGCATCGAATATATTTAGATGAATTAGGGGATATTCGTACCTTACCTTTATGGGTAGCGCTGATGGTATTAACGACAATTAACGAAGAACAAGCACCAGAACAAGCCAGATATTTATTAACTAGAACTCGGCAAGAAGTATCATCACCCACAAGTCGCGCCATAATAGAGATGATTACGACGATTATGGTGTACAAGTTTGAGCAATTAAGTAGAAGCGAGGTAGAGTCGATGCTGGGAATCACACTCAAGGAAACGCGAGTTTATCGGGAAATTAAGGAAGAAGGGCGCGAGGAAGCAACAGTGAATCTAGTTATGCGACAGCTAAAAAAGCGATTTGGCGAACTGACTCCAGAAATGCGTTCTGCCATCACTGGTTTACCTTTACCTGTTCTGGAAGACTTGAGTGAAGCATTGTTAGATTTTACCAGTGTGGCTGATTTACAGTCGTGGTTAGCAGAACGATAAGTCCACTCTTCTGTAGGTGCTGCTAAGATAGAAGCGATCGCATTGCTTAACTTTTAGATAGTCGCTTACATCTATAGTTTAACGATGAGCAACTGCAATGCCGAAAAGTAATATCATGAACACCGCCAAACTCAGCACTGATGGCATTCACCAAGTTGTTATTTTACCGGAAGATTGTCAACTTACTGGCACAGAAGTCTATATCAAAAAAATTGGTAACGCGATCGCTCTCATTGCCAAAGATAACCCCTGGCGATCGCTCATTGACACTCTAGACAATTATCTGTGATGATTTTATGATTAATTGCGATCACTAACTCATCGACACCAGAGAGAATTGGGTTGAGTAGTTGTAAAAGGCGATCGCACTTCGCTTAAAACTGTAGATCCTGCATCCCCTTATACCAATTGACCAAAATCACGCTACAGATGCAAGTTAAATCTAACTCTCTTAAATTACAAATTACGAATTACGAATTACGAATTACGAATTAAAAATTATTTCCACCATCGCGCCACATCCACAATCGCACGAGCAATTTCTACCGTTGCTGCTTTACCACCTAATGCAAAGATAACTGGAAACAATACCTTGATATCTTGCAGCAAATTAGGGCGAGTGCGAAGGGATAGCTCATGAAGTGTATCTTGCCAAAGGGGAAAAAGTTTCGTAGATGGCATTTGTGATAAACTGTCAGCTAAGGCACTCAAGGCTTCGGCACGAGAATGCTCATGCTGAATCGCCCTGGCAGCAGCAAGGGCTTCTGGCAATAACTCTGGTGGCAGTTTCTGGGCTAAGACACTCAAGGCTTTGGCACGATTTGACTCAGACTGTATTGCCCTGGCAGCAGCAAGGGCTTTTGGCAACAACTCTGGTGGCAGTTTCTGGGCTAAGGCACTCAAGGCATAGGCACGATTTAACTCAGACTGCATTGCCCTGGCAGCAGCAAGGGCTTCTGGCAACAACTCTGGTGGCAGTTTCTGGGCTAAGGCACTCAAGGCATAGGCACGATTTAACTCAGACTGCATTGCCCTGGCAGCAGCAAGGGCTTCTGGCAACAACTCTGGTGGCAGTTTCTGGGCTAAGTCACTCAAGGCATTGGCACGCTTTGACTCAGACTGTATTGCCCTGGCAGCAGCAAGGGCTTCTGGCAATAACTCTGGCAGTTTCTGGGCTAAGGCACTCAAGGTATAGGCACGAAAATCGTCATAGTGTATTGCCCTGGCAGCAGCAAGGGCTTCTGGCAATAACTCTGGCAGTTTCTGGGCTAAGGCACTCAAGGCATTGGCACGAAAATACTCATCCTGAATCGCCCTGGCAGCAGCAAGGGCTTCTGGCAACAACTCTGGTGGCAGTTTCTGGGCTAAGTCACTCAAGGCATTGGCACGCTTTGACTCAGACTGTATTGCCCTGGCAGCAGCAAGGGCTTCTGGCAATAACTCTGGCAGTTTCTGGGCTAAGGCACTCAAGGCATTGGCACGAAAATACTCATCCTGA
>NZ_JAVRCA010000056.1:0-23979 GCF_034530995.1 Nostoc sp. DedQUE04
CGAAGCGATCGCGCTTGAGCCAGTCGTCTAGAACGTCAAACCACCCTCTACTGGGCGCACGTCCAACTGCGATGGTCATTAGAGCAAATCTCCAAATGTTTATAAGTACAGGTTGTATCTGTATTATAGATGGCGATATTAAGGCCTTCCATAAGCAGAAAGTTAACCAGGTTGTTAACCAAGTTTACAATTTTTTACACACCTTTAATTATATTAGGTGTAAATTGCTAATTTTTCTAGGGGTTTTCTCATAAAATTTATTTTTTGATTCAGATGAGGTGATAAATGGGGGGTAGGGATAGGGAATCAGGAGCAGAGAGGCAGAGAGGCAGAGAGGCAGAGGAACAGGGGAGCAGGGGAGCAGGGGAGCAGGGGAGCAGAGGAGAAGTTGCAGTAAATTTTTCCTCTGTGCCCCTCAGCCCCTCCGCCCTTCTGCACCTCTGCCTCTTCCTATACCCAATGCCCCATACCCAATCCTCATTTCCCTAGAATCACTCAGCTGACGCTAAAATGAGTCCACAGTTAAATTTGATTATTGCTAAATGTTTACCATCGATTTAAGCATCAGAAACACTGCTTTCCCGATCTCAGTACAACGTAAGTCAGCAGAGGATGCTGAGGCTGTCTATCAGCTAATTTTGGCAGCAATCCGTTCTGGGAACCCTGACATTGTAGAACTCAAATGCGAAGGCAAGACAGAGAAAAAAATTGCTGTCCGCGCTAGTGAAATTTCTGGGGTGCAGATTGTTCAGAAAGATGGTACAACCCCAGGTGGTGGCAGACCACCTGGCTTTTTTGCCGTAGCTGCTGAGTAACCAAGGTTGACAAATGGCTCAAGTGGGCATTGAGGTCAAGGATTTAAATTTCAGTTGGCCTAATGGAGAAAAAGTTATCAAATCTTGCTCTTTAGAAGTACCCAAGGGTGAGTTTTGGATGCTCTTAGGTACAAATGGCAGCGGAAAATCTACTTTACTGAGACTGCTGGCGGGGTTATTAGCTCCTGAATCTGGCGAAATTCGGGTTTTGCAACCCGTTGGCTTTGTCTTCCAAAATCCAGATCATCAACTGGTGATGCCAACTGTTGGTGCTGATGTGGCTTTTGGATTGGTGGAAGAAAAGTTGCCGCCTGCTGCTACCAGAGCAAGAGTTGAGGAGGCGCTTGGAGCGGTGAATTTGCTTACATTGCAACGACGCCCTATTTATGCACTCTCTGGGGGACAAAAACAGCGAGTCGCGATCGCCGGTGCGATCGCCCGTCGCTGTGAAGTCTTATTATTAGATGAACCCACTGCCTTACTAGATCCAGATAGCCAGCTGGATTTAGTTGCTGGTGTCCGCCGCCTTGTCAAAAGTCGAGGTATTACAGCCCTATGGGTGACACATCGATTAGATGAGTTGAATTATTGTGACGGCGCTTTCTTGCTAGAAAAAGGCTCTCTGGTAG
Source organism: Nostoc sp. DedQUE04 (assembly GCF_034530995.1). Taxonomy (NCBI): domain Bacteria; kingdom Bacillati; phylum Cyanobacteriota; class Cyanophyceae; order Nostocales; family Nostocaceae; genus Nostoc; species Nostoc sp. DedQUE04. Next base: position 1,445 of record NZ_JAVRCA010000056.1, read on the forward strand.
ATAGTGGTGAAGCCGAACGTCTCAAACAACGTCTGATGGAGGTACACAGCGAAGCCTCTTAATTAAGTGCTGAGTGCTAAGTAAAATTCATTGCATTTCGCATTCCTGAATAATACTAACTAAAACTGTAACGCGCCTTTTAAATAAAGGCGCGTTTTAAGTTGGTGCGTCTATCTGAAGTTTGAGTTTTGTGAGGCTGCCGTATTTTTTGTTTTATGTAACATAGTGTTACAGACTATGCATCAATTATTATAAAACTTATGAATGAATTTTGTTAACTCTAGAAAATTGTGATTAAAAACCATGCCCCGTTCCTTACTCCAAGCCGTTTTGTTAGTGGACGGCTACAATATAATAGGCGCTTGGCCTTGCCTTAAAAAAACGCGTGATAGCGTTGGATTAGAGGCCGCACGGGGCGAACTTGTGGAAGCAATGACTGGTTATAGTGCGTTTCAAGGTTACACAACTCAGATAGTTTTTGATGCCCAATATCAAAACACCTCTAGTAATAAAGAAATTATTACTGAGCTTTTATCTGTTTATTACACTGATTTTGGGCAAACCGCAGATACTTATATTGAAAAATCCTGCGCTTCTTTTCGCCACCAAATAGCCCAATCTTTGATTTCTCGTGTGATTGTTGCTACATCAGATCGGGCACAGCAGTTGATGATACAAGGGTATGGGGCTGAATGGTTGTCAGCACAACAACTCTGTGGGGAAGTGGAAGCCACTGTCTGCCGGATGCGACAGAAGTATCATACGCGCAAACAATCTAAGAGTCGGTTTTTAGCTAATGGCATTGATGCTAAGGCGCGGCAGCGTCTGGCTGAATTACGAATGGGATTGTAGTAGATATTTAGTATCTAAGAGTCTCTGCTTAAATTCTTGAATAGATTTTGGCTGCAAAATTTCTATAAATTAACTATCTAAAAAAAAATATTGGCGAAAGTACTTGCCAAATACTATTTTTAGTCCTAAGATTATAAATCGTGAGCGTTCCTCAGTAGCTCAGTGGTAGAGCGATCGACTGTTAATCGATTGGTCGCTGGTTCGAATCCAGCCTGGGGAGTTTAGCAATTTTGGATTTTAAATTTTGGATTCTAGATTATCCATCAGAGATTTTTTATAGTCGCTTGACTCGGCTGTGACGTTTCTGAATCATGGGTCTTTTGGTGCTTGTCCTAAACAAGTGCTGGAGTTTCAACAGCGTTTGCGATCGCAACTCGAACATGAACCTTTGCGCTTTTTTGTTAGGGAATGGGAACCTCTGCTAGACGATGCCAGAAGTAAGCTAGCGGCCTTTGTAGGTGCTGATGTGCAGGATTTGGTATTTGTCCCCAATGCGACGACTGGCGTTAATTCGGTGTTAAGGTCGCTGACGTTTTCACCAGAGGACGAAATACTTACAACTAACCACGAATATAATGCTTGCCGCAATGCACTTGATTTTATTGCCAGTCGCACGGGTGCGCGGATGGTGGTAGCAAAAGTTCCTTTCCCTATTGACTCGCCACAGCAAGTAATCGCAGCAGTAATTGAGCGAGTTTCACCAAAAACCCGATTAGCACTTTTGGATCATGTTACCAGCCAGACAGGGCTAATTTTCCCGATTCAAGAGTTGGCGAAGGAGTTGCAACAACGGGGTGTAGATACATTGGTCGATGGGGCACATGCGCCTGGAATGATTTCTCTCGATTTGCGAGAGATTGACGCAACTTATTACACGGGGAATTGTCATAAATGGCTGTGTGCGCCCAAGGGGGCAGCATTTTTGTATGTGCGACGAGATAAACACTCAGAAATTCGTCCTCTGACAATTAGCCACGGGACAAATTCGCCACGCACTGATAAAAGCCGCTTTCAGTTGGAATTTGACTGGACAGGTACAGACGATCCTACAGCTTATATGTGTGTACCAGAAGCGATCGCTTTTATGGGTTCCTTGCTACCTGGTGGGTGGATAGAATTAAGACAGCAAAATCATCAGCTAGTGTTGCAGGGAAGACGGCTACTTTGTGAAGCGCTGGAAGTGCAGCCGCCTTGTCCAGAGGAGATGATTGGTTCAATGGCAGTTGTGCCAATGCCTGCGACTTTGGAAAACCGCGATTTTATGTCTGTACACGATGAGTTGTTTGATAAGTTTGGTATTCAAGTGCAGGTGATGCCGTGGCAGGAAAAACCTCGGCTGTTGGTAAGGATTTCGGCGCAGATTTACAATACTTTTGAGCAGTATGAGTATTTGGCAAAGGTTTTAAAGGGGTTGCTCTCAGGTTAATCTATAGCGCTTCTCGGCCTTTGTAAGTTATAAGAACCCCACCCCCAACCCCCTCCCTGCAAGCGAGGAGGGGGCTATGATGTACCTTACCTGACTAGGAACTGCTATAGTTTCAGGGAAGTGACGATCGCATCAAGGGTCTGTTTTGCACTAAGTGCTATTCTTTTAAGTGATTGCACTTAAATTGCTGAAACTAGGATAACGCTTTACATGGCTTCTGGAGCTATGCCTTCTAATCCTTTTGTGGCTGCGGGGATGATTGAAGATCCCAGGCTATTTGTCGGTCGTAAGGATGAACTAAATGCGATCGCATCTCGGATGAAGGGCGATCAGCCTATAAGTATTAATATAGTTGGTGAGAAGCACATTGGTAAATCTTCGTTGCTGCATTATTTCGTTCGGACTTGGGAGCAGCGAGTATTACAAAACACCAATCGTTATGTGGTTGTTTACTTACCGTTACAGGGTGTAGATTGCCAAACTGAAACGGGTTTCTATGAGGCTGTAGCTGAAGCTTTACTGAGTCACGTTCAGGGATGGCAACAACGCAGTCTGCAAAATTGTTGGAAGACTAAACCGCTTAATCGGCAAGCATTTTCAGATGCGGTTAAGCAATGGAAACAGCAAGGAAAGCTACCCGTTCTCTGTTTGGACGATTTTGAAAGCCTTTTGAAACATCCCGATAAATTCGATAATGGATTTTATGACAATTTGCGATCGCTAATGGATAGCAACGCCTTGATGCTAGTGGTGGCTTCGCGTAAACAACTGGATGTTTATGCTAACGAGCATCGGTTTGTCTCTAGTTTTTTCAATATTGGTCACACAATTTCTTTGAATGAACTAACTACAGATGAGGCTATTGAACTGTCGCGCTTACCAACTCGGTCGAGTAATGGTGCAGCTTTGAGTGTAGATGAACAGAGTTATGCCCAGCAATGGGGCGATCGTCATCCTTACAAGTTGCAATTGGCTGGTTACTATTTGTGGGAAGCACGTCAACAAGGCAAGGCAATCAAGTGGGCGAAACAGCAGTTTGAACAACAGCTTGCAGATCCTAAATCTAAAGCAAAGGGACAAGGATGGCAATTATGGCTGCATTGGTTAGTTTGGGGTTTACCAGTACGCCTGGGTAGAATAGCCAAGTTTATTGGTGGGACTGTTGATGATGTGAGCAACTGGATTATCGGGATGGTAATTCTGCTTTTGCTCGTTTTGGTTTCGGTGGGTGTGCTGCACTGGAATGAAGTTTGGGATTTTGTGCGCGACAAGTTGGGGATAAAGTAGCAATGAGTAACACATCTCCAGCATCAAACTTTTGGACTTATGTAGCTGAATGCGTGCGCCTGCTGTATTGGATTTACTTCAAGCCATTTACCTTTGAACGTTGGCTGCGCGATATCCATCCAGAATTGAAGCCGAGAGATAACCCCTTTAATAAACGGGCTGAGTTTCGTACTAACCCGCGCCTGCGTCGCTATGCTAGGCAAGTTTGGTGGCTAACTGCTGTAGTTCCAATGTTTGCCGTGTTGCTGGTGGCACCAATTTACGCTTTGGTTAGTGGTGAATCATTTAACTGGCTTATAAGCTGTGTTTTTTTGGCGGGCTGGTTTATAGGAAGGGTTGTAGACCGTGGCGGTAATAAAAATAGGCTAGTTATTTTCCTTATTGCTGTCCTTAGCATGTTTTTGGCATATCAATTTTTATCAAACGTGGTGTTCGGCGTAGCGTTCGGCGTGGCGTTCGGCGTGACGATAGGCGTGACGTTCGGCGTGACGATAGGGGTGACGTTCGGCGTAGCGTTTGGCGTGGCGTTCGGCATGGCGATAGGCGTGGCGGGAGGCGTGGCGTTCGGCGTGGCGTTCGGCGTGGCGATAGGCGTGGTGCGAGGCATAGGGGTAAACGTGATGCCAGGCGTGGCGTTCGGCGTAGCGGGAGGCGTGGCGTTCGGCGTGGTGGGAAGCGTGGCAGGAGGCGTGGCATGGATTTTGGGTGTGTTGCGGGTTTACTTCTGGTTGCCAGAATTACTATGGATACTCACCCTGTTCTTGTTGTCTCGCAATGGGAAGCGGGTAAATTGTTTGCGATATCTGCCCCCACGCTTTGATGAATTGATTATTTTGCCTCTGCCTTTCATGGATGTGATGATTGTAGAGGCTTATCGAAAGAACCCAATGGCTGCCCGTGAGACTATTAATTATCTAATTACATCCACCAATCAGCAAAGAGTTGCAGCACAGGCAATATCTGGTATTGCTGTAGATATTCTCAATTGTTGTCAGAGGTTGAGCGATATTGCGGAGATTGCCAACCAACTAGCATGGATTCCCTCACCACCACCAAAGGAACTTGGCGCTGTACTGCCCCAATTTTTGGAAATCAGCCAGGATGTACGGGCATCAGATGAAGCAACTTCACCTTATCGTAAATATGAGTTACTGAATATTCCCATTAACGCATTACGCCAACTGGGGCAAAGTCTAGCTTTGACAAAAGATGCTCGCGTTGCTGTCTCTTTTGGCAACACTGCACAAAGCTGGCTAACTATATTAGAAACGGCGCAGCGCACTTTAAAGGAACAGGCACAGCAATCAAAAGAAATTCGACAAGTTTATATTGCTGGTAACTCGCTAGACCCGGAAACAGCAAAGAATCGTTTTAAAGGGCGAATTGATATATTTCGGGAAATCGAATCTTTGACGCTTTCTGAGCAACCGCCAGTTTTGTTACTCTATGGTGGGCGGAGGACAGGGAAAACCTCAGCGCTGAAATATCTACCTTATAGAATTGGCTCAGATATTATACCTTTGCTGGTAGATTTACAGGGTGCAGCATCAGCGACGACGCTTAAGGGATTGGCAGAAAATTTAGCTAAACAAATTATTGAAGCTGCACGGCAACTTGCCCGCAAAATATACTTTCCTAAGCCAGATGCCAATAGACTGGCTGAAGATCCATTTCCAGCACTGCAAAATTGGCTAACAGAAATAGAACGCGGCAATCCTGGTAGGCGATTTCTCTTATGTCTGGATGAATATGAACGCCTGGGTGAGGTAGTGGAAGCAACAAGCAGCCGTGCGCCGCTCAATTTTATCCGTAACTTGCTGCAACACCAACGCAAGTGGATTTTACTTTTTAGCGGTTCCCAGGAGTTATCTGAACTTGATGATTACTGGAGTGACTATCTAATTAACACCCGTGCTTTGCGAATGACTTATCTGCACGAGTCAGAAGCCCGCGATTTGATTCGACAGCCAGTAGATAACTTCAGCAATATCTATGAACCAACTGCTGTAGATGAAATTATCCAACTTACTCGCTGTCAACCTTATCTCGTTCAGTTGGTGTGTTATGAAGTGGTGGAGTTGCTAAACCGCGATATCAGAAGAAACAGGCGAGAAGCAGATACAGCAAAAGCTACTGCACAAGATGTTCAAGAAGTTATACCTGTTGTGCTGGAGCGAGGAGATCAGTATTTTCGGGAATTATGGAAGAGTTTAGCAGATAGCGATCGCTCTTTCCTGCGCCGGATAATCTACGGGGAAACTCCCACACAGCAGGACAAAGGTGTTATCCGCAAACTAACGCGAAAAGAAATCTTGACTCCAGAAGGCAATGCTTTTCAAGTGCCTTTGGTGCAAAAGTATATAGAACAGTTGCTAGAAGAAGAGTAATATAACAGTCCTATAGTGGTTCTCGCTTGGGTGCAGCAGTACATTTTTGACCTCTCTCCAAACCTCTCTCCTAAAAGGAGAGAGGCTTTGAATCTTACTCCCCAACGCTAGAAGGGAAGGGGCTGGGGGTTAGGTCTGTATTCCATGCAAATGTCGCTACAGTCATGATGCAAGTTACTACAGCCTGTGCGAAACACGAAAACGTCAAAGCAGAAGTTGCTACAGCTTGCACGAAACACGGAAATGTCAAAGCAGAAGTTGCTACAGCTTGCGCGAAACACGGAAACGTCAAAGCAGAAGTTGCTACAGCTTGCGCAAAACACGGAAACGTTAAAGCAGAAGTTGCTACAGCTTGCGCGAAACACGGAAACGTCAAAGCGGAAGTTACTACAGGGAAGGCAGAAGTTGCTACAGACACGACAAATGTCGCTATCGTTGCAGCTTTGGGCTGTAGTAGCTTTTTATAGCAGTTGAAATATAGTTTAGAACATAAACCGATCGTAAAACGCCGACATCAAGACACTTGCAAGCCTATTGCCTATTGCCTATTGCCCATTGCCTGTTCCCTGCTATAAATTCAAATTAACTATGAAATATCACAGTCAGTAGAGGCAGGAACGCCAACAGAAAGCCATGCCAAGATTGTAATTGAGCTTCTGGGGCTGGTTCTGGTGGTGCTAATAAAGCTTCTACTCTTTGTTCTAAACGATCTGCACCAGAGGAACCTAATGCAGCACAGCAAATTTCTGATAAAACGGGGCCGCTACTAACCACTAATAAAAGTGATTCTGCTAGCACTAGAGGGTCTACTTGCAATGCTGCATAACCATCGGCACGGAGTTCGCGCAAAGCTAACAATTCTTCCCACAAAGGCTCTGTATTTGGCAACCATGCTGTGCAAGAACGCACCCAACCCAGCCAGAAAAACCAGAACGTATCCCTGTAATGGTGATGCCCTTGCTCATGGGCTAAGACGCTTTCTAAATGAGCAGGTGAGAGAGTTTGCACTAATCCTTGGCTAACCACTAATTCTGGTTGCCAAAAACCGATTTGACCGGCGAACAGCGCCCCCGTTTGCAGCAGTCTGGCTCGTCTATCGCCAACATTCACTAAAGGACAGTTACGGGCAGATTCTACAGACTGCCAACCCTGGAAGGCAAGTTTAATGCATGAAATGGCAAAAAATGCCAAATAAATTAATGCTAGTAAATAGCTAATTGAGCCTGTATACATCCCGCCCATTTGTCCTTGAGGCCCCATGAACAGCACAGCGATCGCAGTCATAAAAATTAGCAAGGGCGGAAAGAGAAACAAAAATAGCGATCGCTGCCACCGCCGACTCCAATTGCCTTGACGTTGATTCCAAGAGGATCTTAACCACCAGGCAACTGCCAAAGCATTCAAAATCATTATCAGATGCATCATTGTTCCTCCCTGGCTTGGCGTGCAGATTGAATACGTTTAGCGATCGCTGCTATTTGTTCGCTAGCTGCTTCATCTAAGCTATCAGCAAAGGCAGCAACAACATCGGGGTTCCCCACTGCCAGAAATCGCTGTAACTGCTCGTGAGCTTTGATCACTTCTGATTGTTGCTTACTCAGCATTGGCCGCCAATAGAATGCCCGCTCCTTTTTGTCGCAGGCCAGCCAACCTTTATCAGTGAGGCGACGTAAGACGGTGGTGACAGAAGTATACGCTAATTCGCGGTTGGGATCGGCGAGGATGCGATCGTGTACATCCTTGACTGTGGCTGAACCAAGTTCCCAGATAATATTTAAAATTTCTGCTTCCAACGGGCCTAAAGATAGCTGTTTAGGGCGGTAGTCGGGTAAAGGTGCCATAGCAATTTCAATGGGGAGTGGGGAGTGGGAGAGACGCGATTAATTGCGTCTGTACTGGGGAGTAGGGAATGAGTAAATATTTGTCCCTTTGGGTTGTAGCCTTATAACTGTAACTTTTTCCCCATTTAGAAGGTCTGTTCTTGTTTTAGATTACAAGATAGTGCAGCAAGTCTGAAAGTCTAAAAGCATAAAATGCGCTTTTTGAGTATTTATTAGGGATTGAAAATTGGGCATCGGGCATTGGGCATAAGAGGCATAAGAGGCAGAGGGGCAGAGGGGAAAAACTTTCTTCAACTTCTCCTCTGCTCCCCTGCTCCCCTGCCCCCTTGTCCCCTTGTCCCCTTGTCTCCCCTGCTCCCCTGCCCCCTTGTCCCCTTGTCCCCTTGTCTCCCCTGCCCCCATCTATGTATTGAATGAGATACATTTTGTATTTTGATGATAAAAAATTTTCCTGGAGCAATTGTCACTATAGTTAGTGACACCAACTAGGTAGAATGTTATTTTCGGCAGTAGTATTAAAACAGGTGTATCCAGCCCGTGAAGTTATTCGTATACCACACTCCTGAATTGACTCCAACGGATAAAGCGCCAGAATGTGCGATCGCAGTCGATGTCTTGCGAGCTACTAGCACAATTGCGACTGTCTTGGCATCTGGAGGCGAAGCTGTACAAGTATTCAGCGATTTAGATCGGTTAATTGAAGTTAGCGAAAAATGGCCCCCTGAAAAACGTTTGCGGGCTGGAGAACGCGGCGGTGCGAAAGTAGCTGGTTTTGAGTTGGGTAACTCTCCCCTCGACTGCACACCAGAACTAGTAGAAGGGCGGCGTTTATTTATCAGCACTACAAATGGCACTCGTGCTTTACAACGAGTACAAGATTCCCCAAACGTCTTAGCAGCAGCCTTGATTAACCGGGCGGCGGTGGTGCAATTTCTTTTAGATAAGCAACCAGAGACAGTGTGGATTGTCGGTTCCGGTTGGGAAGGTAGTTTTTCTTTAGAGGATACAGTTTGTGCGGGTGCGATCGCTCATAGTATTTTGCAACAAAGCAACTTGTTACCTGAAGAACTCGCTGGTAACGATGAAGTAATTAGTGCGATCGCTCTTTACTCTCAATGGCAAAATAACTTATTAGGATTACTTCACCAAGCGAGTCACGGCCAACGATTGCTGCGTCTTGACTGTCACGAAGATTTAAAATATTGTTCCCAAACTGATATTTTAGATGTCTTGCCCATACAACATGAAACGGGAGTATTAAAAAGTCAAAAGAAATAGGGAATGGGGAGCAGGGGAGCAGGGGAGCAGAGGAGCAGGGGAGCAGGGGAGGTAAGAGGGACAAGGGGGAATTATTATTGAACAAGTCTCTCCCTTGTCTTCCCTCTCTTGCTTGTCTACCTTGTCTGTTCTCAATGCCCAATGCCCCATGCCCTATGCCCCATGCCCAATTTTCAAATCCTTAAGCATTTGCCGAAGTCTTTGTTGCCAATGGGAAGGATAAGTCCCTAGAATTGCGGAAATTTTTCCACAAGCAAGTACGGAATAAGCAGGGCGACGGGCTGGTGTGGGATATTCGGCGGTTGTAATCGGGACAATACGTTCAATTTTCAAAGGGAAGCCTAGTTGTTGTGCTTCTTCAAAAATAGCGACGGCAAAATCATACCAGCTAGCAACGCCGCTATTAGTGTAGTGATAAGTGCCGCTAATTTCTGGGGTTAACAGGGGAATTGTCTGGGCTATAACTGTGGCTATATCTTGCGCCCAAGTCGGACTACCAATTTGATCGGCGACAACACGGAGTTCTTGGCGTTCTGCACCTAGTCGCAGCATGGTTTTGACAAAGTTACTTTTGCCAAAGGTTCCATAAACCCAAGCTGTGCGGAGAATGAGATGATGGGCGCAAGTTTCTTGAATAGCTTCTTCTCCGGCGAGTTTGGTTTTACCATAGACACTCAAGGGATTAGTTGTATCGGTTTCTTGATAAGGGCTACAGCCATTGCCATCAAAAACGTAATCAGTTGAAATATGAATTAGAAAAGCTCCTAATTTTTGGCTTTCTTGGGCAATAATTAGGGGTGCAGTCGCATTAATAGCGATCGCAAGTTCAGGTTCGCTTTCGGCTTTATCTACAGCAGTATAAGCGGCGGCATTAATGATGATTTGCGGCTGCTTTGATCTAATAACGTTGCGGAGGGTATCGGGTTGGGTAAGGTCTACTATTGGGCGTGCTACTGAGATAATATCCCCATAAGATGAGAGTATTTGTTGTAGTTCCTTACCCACTTGACCGTTGCTACCAATCAGCAAAATTGATTTTGTCATTTGTCATTTGTCATTTGTCATTTGTCCAAGAGAAGCCACGCTCACTCTTTAACGTGGTTTGAATTAGTTCGATGAAAAACAAAGTTTTTCTGCACACTATAAAAGTAAGCTTAGGGTATAGCAAGAGGCTGGGTATCTGACAAAATCCAATGACCAATGACCAATGACAAATGACCACTTAATCAAATACTTCAGCAGTTCTGAAAGATTTACCAGCTTGGTCTTTAGCTGATAAAATCGGTGGCCCACTCAGAGGCCAATCTATCCCTAAATCTGGATCGTTCCATAGAATTGTGCGATCGCTTTGGGGCACATAATAATCTGTAGTTTTGTAGAGAACTTCGGCTAGTTCTGAAAGTGCAAGAAAGCCGTGAGCAAAACCTGGTGGTATCCACAGTAGGCGTTTGTTTTTAGCACTGAGTTCATAACCTACCCACTTACCGAAGGTAGGCGAACTTTTTCTAATATCTACGGCTACGTCAAAGATACTACCAACAATCGCCCGAATGAGTTTACCTTGGGGTTGTTGGATTTGATAGTGCAATCCCCGGAGGACGTTTTGTTTAGAGCAAGAGTGGTTATCTTGGACGAAGTTTGTAACAATCCCTATCTGTTGAGTAAATCTTTGGTGGTTGTAAGCTTCAAAAAAGAAACCGCGATCGTCTCCAAATACTTGGGGTTCGAGTTGGATAACTTCGGGAATTTTGGTATGTACAATGCTCATTAATATTACAAGTAATATGCCACAGTTTTAATTTTGAGAGTAATTTAATACTTGTATTTTACAGGTATTATAATTAAGATTTGACTGTGGTTTTTTTGTTTTGAATAAGTAAATCACGTTAGTTCAATTTGACAGTCATCGCCAATCATAAATCGCAAGGCTTTAGGGCGACGGGGTGCAAGATTCAATTGTGCCCTTTGTCCAATCACACTATCAATAATGCGCTGATGAATTCCGGCAATTTTAGCACCTTCTAAAATCACGCTGTGTTCTAAATCAGTATCAATGAGTGTGACATTGTTAGCGATGCTACTATAAGGGCCAATAAAGCAGTTTTCTAAATGACAATTGCTACCAATGACTACTGGCCCCCGAATTGTGCAGTTAATTACTTTAGATTTTACCCCGATTTTGACTCGTCCAATAATCTGACTTTGGGCATCGATTTCGCCCACAACTGATGCTGTCAGATAGGTATCGAGAATTAATCTATTAGCTTCTAATAAATCATCTTTTTTACCAGTATCTAACCACCAGCCTTGGAGATTGTGGGCTACAACCTGCTTTTGCTGATTAATGAGGTATTGAATAGCATCAGTGATTTCCAACTCGCCTCTAGTCGAAGGTTGAATATTTGCGATCGCATCATAAATGAGGTGAGAAAAGAAATAAACCCCTACTAATGCCAGATTTGAAGGAGGGACTTTGGGTTTTTCAATTAATTGTAATACCCGTCCAGTTTCATCAACCTGAGCCACACCAAAAGCGCTAGGGTTAGCAACTGAACGTAATAAAATCAAAGCATCTGGCTGTTGTTGGCTAAATTGTTGCAGAAAGTAACGTAACTCACCTAGTTGAATCAGGTTATCGCCCAAGTACATGACAAAGGGAGAATCTCCTAAAAAGGGACGAGCAATTTGGACGGCGTGAGCAAGTCCAAGTGGTTGATCTTGTACGATGTAGGTGATGTTCGCTCCAAAGGATTCTCCATTTCCAGTTTTCCCTTGGACTTCTGCCCCGGTTTCTGGACTGATAATGATGCCAATATCAGTAATACCAGCCGCGACCATTTCTTCAATGCCATACCATAAAACAGGTTTGTTAGCAACTGGTACAAGTTGTTTTGCCCCGCTGTAGGTGAGGGGACGTAAGCGTGTGCCTTTACCGCCAGAAAGAATTAGTGCTTTCATACTGCTTTCATCAGGATTTAGGATTAATTACAAGTCATTAGTCAAGATAATCTGAAATCTTGACAAAATCCCAAATCATTGAATTTACATTATGGTGTCAGTATGATGTTAGTTTAGATGTATCCTAATTTAGTTGAAAGGATTAACAGAATTTGAGCAGTTTAGACGCCTTGCGTCTGGCGATAATCAGCAATCCCCGATCGGGCAACACCTGGCTACGAAAAATGCTGGCAGCCATTTATGAAATGGCTGAACTGGCGGTGCATCATCCAGATGACATTTCCTGGCACTTGCTACCAGCAAGATTAGTGCTTCAGATTCATTGGCACAGAAGTGATGATTTAGTTTCATTGCTCGCCCAGCAAGGATTTCGTGTGGTAGTTCTTGCCCGCCATCCCTTGGATGTATTGATTTCTATTCTGCATTTTGCCAACTACGAACCGGATACTGCCAGCTGGTTAAAAGGTGAAGGGGGAACCGAGATTTCCATCCTTGAGAAAACACCACTTAGCCCAGAGTTTATCAACTATGCGACTGGGAGTAGAGCAGCAGCACTTCTCTCGATTAGCCCGGAATGGTGGAGGCGAGAAGACACATTAAAAGTTCGTTACGAAAATCTGGTGAATGATGCAGTCAAGGAACTTGCCCAGTTTAACGAACAACTGGGGCTGACCCCAGTGAAGCCTATATTAGATGTGGTTTCGTTGCATTCCATCGATCGCCTCCGCACCATGAGTACAAACAATCACTTTTGGCAAGGAAAGTATGCTCTCTGGAAAAAGCTGCTTATAGCACCTGTTGCTCAAGAGATTGCTCTTGCCCATCAAAACGTGTTAGCTAAACTTGAGTATGTGTGTAATGCTAACCTGACTCTAACTCAAGAGCAGGCGATCGCTAACTGGAATGCTATTGCAGTTAAAGAAAGCTTACCTCGCAGTCTCTCTATTTTTTAGAAATCAGCCATTATAGGTACTGCTTGAGAACTTCGGCGGTAGCAAGTCCTGTTTTTGCCCAGCTGAACTGACTGGCGCGGTTGAGGCCAAGGGTACGTAGACGCGATCGCAACTCCGAATTAGTTGCGATCGCCTGCATTGCTTCTGTAATTTCTCCGGTGTTGTAGGGATTGACTAGAATCGCCGCATCGCCAGCCACTTCTGGTAAAGAGGAGAGATTGGAGGTAATGACGGGAGTACCACAAGCCATTGCTTCGAGGACAGGTAAACCAAAACCCTCCCAAAGACTGGGGAAAACGAGAGCGATCGCTTGATTGATGATTTTTGGCAATTCGCTGTAAGGAACATAGTCAAGGAACTTTACCTGATTAGTTACACCCAATTCTGCAACTTGCACTTTTAAAATCGGGGTGTAACGCGAATCAATTGGCCCTACTAACCATAGTTCATAGTCTTTGCAATTAGGTAACGCCGCAAAAGCACTGATGAGTCGCTGGATGTTTTTGTAAGGATCTTGGCGGCCAATATAGAGAAAGTAGTTGCGGGTAGGAAGGTTGAGAGGAAGGAAGTGAGTGCGATCGTGCGCTAAAGGAATCGCAGTAATTTTGCTGGCGGGAATTTCGTAAAAATCGGTGATATCTTTAGCCGTAGTCTGGGAGATGCAAATAATGTGTTGTGCTTGCTTAAAAACTTGGGGAGTGTAGTAGCGGTGATAGGCTGTGAGTGGTGAGAAGCCTTTGGCAAAACGTAACGGGATCATATCAAAAGATGTGACAACAAAACGACAACTACTATAAAGAGGTGCTTCTGGTAGCGGGGAGAATAAAAGACTTGATTTAAGGTTTTTATATATTTGTGGTAGTTGAAATTGTGTCCAAAGCAAGCGGTTAAAATGACCTTTTGTGCCGTGGTCTGGGGTTAAGTTTGGCGGGATTAGATAGCAATCAAAATCAGGATATTTTTGGGCTACTAACAGAGTAGGTTGGAAAGATTTTAAATAAGGAAAAAGGTTTTGAGCATAGTTGCCTATACCGGTTGGTTTAGACAACAGAATAGATAAGTTAATAATTAATTGATTAGAGGAAATATTATCTACTATATTCATTTAGTATTTTTTTCATTTGCCTATAATGATTGTAAAATAACAATTTTTACATGAATTATTAAAAATTAGAGAATACTATAGTAACTTAATATCTGTAACTTTTTACACAGCTTTTCTGATGATCATACCAAAGGATGTAGAAGCGAAACGCTCAAATAAAAATTTTAAATGTGCTTCTTGTCGTAGCTCATGTATTTGATTATAGTATGGAGGAATATCAATAAATTTATCTAACACACGAGAACCAATATTGAAATCGAGGGGTGCTACTTGATGGCCTGCCACAGTTAGTTTTTTAGCAATTTGTTCAAAATCTTTTTTTCTAAAAAGTACTGTTCCATAGTTGTCAATAGTTGTTTCTTCTTCTAAATAATTAAACTCTGTCGTCTGTATACTTATTCCTCCAGGAACTAGAGTCTTTAGAGAATTTTCGATAAACAGAAGTCCATTTTTAATGCTACCTAGATGTTCTAATGCACAAGCAGACCAACAGAAATCATATTTACCTTCTAAGTAAGCAGGAATAGCATTCATATCGACATACTTTAGACTCACATTTTTAGTAAATAGTTCTTTTGTACATAATTCAGGACGGAATATCTTTTCTAAAGAAGACATATTTTGTTTAGTTTCTATCCAACCTTGTGCAGCTGATGCTGTTGGATGTAAATCTGTAGCCGTAATCGCAATATCATAAGCAGCCAGAATACTTGGCAGAGGTTCTTCACCACAACCAAAACCTAAACCTTTACGTCCAGGAGTAAGTAAATCGTATTCATATAATGCCTGTAAAATATAGCAAAATTCCCACAATTTTCGATGGTATGCTACCGGAATTTTCATCTCTTGACACCAGTAAAAAAACCAATCTGATTCAATATCATTTTGTTGACAAGCTTTGGATTGTAAGTTGATTTTTTGTGGAGATAAATTACTAGGTATTATCAACTGTTCGCGCAAACTACGAGCATATTCATATCCCAAAGTTTTAATGTTCAAGCTTATAGCATCTGTTGTCGAAGAAGGAAGGCTATACTTTTTTTTCAATGATCTTAATAGATTCAATATAGGTTTTACGATTTGCAGTATTGTATCTAGCATAATTTTCAACTCGCTTTTTAGTTTATTATGTCAAGCTTAATTGCTTAATGTTGGTTTATTAGCAGAATTGTTACTAGTAATAAATAAGTTGATAGTAATTTATTTAACAAATATATAGGAGAATATCTCTCTTTTGCAAACCTTGTTATGGTGTTAATTTTGATAAAATTTTATAGCATTCATACTCAAAAATTGACTGTGAAGTTAATAGCGTAAGTTGTTCTACTTGTGGGTTTTTTAGACAAAAAAGATAGATTAACGAATAAATTTTAAGCTTTTATTCAAACTGAATTTAATTATACAAACAAGAGAGAAACTCTTCAGCAGATTGTTGCCATGAGAATGGTATATACTCATTTTTTATGCGCTCTACCAAATTACTGTAGTAAATATCTGAATCAAGTAGTTCTTTTAAAGCTTCATACAGTTCTGTTGGTTGAGTAGGAGAGAAATATCTACAAAAATCGCCTCCTACTTCAGGCAAAGATCCACCATTGCTAGCAATCACAGGTTTACAGTGTTGTAGTGCTTCTACCACAGGTAATCCAAACCCTTCATAAAAGGAGGCTTGAACTAAACAGTAACAGTTTTGATAGAGAAAATCTAGTTGAGCATCGCTCACTGAACCTAGTATTTGTATGAGCTTGCCATACATTTTATTAGATTCTATCAAGTTATCAGTTTCTGAGTCCCAACCTTTATTACCGGCAAAAATTAAAAATACATCATCATAACTAGAATTTATTAATAAATCAAAGGCTGCAATAATTGTTTTAATATTTTTATGAGGCACTAAACTTCCAACTACTAAAATATATTTTTTATTAAGTAACTTCTGCAATTTTACATTAGGCTTATTATTTTCTTCACTTAGTAATAAATCCTGTTTATAATAATTACTACCCAAGCGAAAGCTTTGAAGAGTTTGTGAACTATTATTAGCTAATATCCCTTTATTTATCGCATTACTATAATCTTCAGCACTCTTTTTAGAAATACATAATACCTTATCGAATAAAATCGAATAATCACTGTAGAATTTTGTAAAAGCTTTAGTAAATCTCTGAGAAGAAAATTCTGGAAATTTTATGGGAATGAGGTCATAGCATATAACTACAATAGTAACTTTATAAGTTTTTAAAAGTTGTAAAAATCGGTAGTAAGTTTTAGGTAAATCCCAATTGGCATCAGCTATTACATATATATCTCCTGACTGGATTATAGAATCTTCAAATTCAAGGAAAACTTTTTTGTTTGCTGAATTTGAATCAAACCAATCAGTTAAATTTAATCTATAAAATAAATTTATAAATTTATTTTTCAGCTTCAAAAGTAGAGCTTGAAGTTTTATATTTATTTTAGTTATGGCGAGATATTTGTTAACCTCGCTCGAATGGTCATTTTGCTGTTGATTAAGATTAGTCACTCTCCGCATAAAACTACCATCAAACATAACCGCTACTATTTCTATATCTGTGCGGTTTGAGCTTATTTGCAATAATTCAGAAGTTAGTTCTCGAACTACTCGATGGATTCCAGTATTTTTATATGTATGTTTTGCAGTGTGAGTACAATCTATAAATATCTTCATCCTAAAACCTATTTGAAACTATTTTCATACAAATTTTTAATAAATTTTTTACTTAAAAAACTTACCTAAGAAAAGCCATAACTAAAAAACTTAGTAGTTACATCCTTAGGTAAGCTATTTTACTTTTTTTCTAGTTTCAAGTGAATGGTTATTTATGATTAAGAAACTAAAAAGCTAACTGCTTAATTTCTTAAGGTCATAATCAACCATTAACTCGACCAATTGACTAAAAGAGTATTGAGGCTGCCAACCTATTCCATTTTTAATTTTATCAATGCAACCAACTAACTGCACTGATTCATCAGCGCGATAAAAAGCGGGGTCAATCGAGACATAATCTTGCCAATTAAGCCCAACACAGTCAAAAGCACACTCAACAAGTTCTTTAACAGAATAGGTTTCACCACTGGCAATGAGGTAGTCATCGGGTTGTTCCTGCTGTAACATCAGCCACATAGCGTAGACAGCATCTTTGGCGTAGCACCAATCACGACGGGCGTCTAGGTTGCCTAATTTTAATTCATTTGCCAAACCTAATTTAATTTGGGCAACTGCGTGCGTGATTTTGCGAAATACAAATTCTGTCCCACGTCGAGGTGATTCGTGAGTATAAGTAATACCACAACAGGTGTAAAGGTTGTATTTCTGCCGATAGTTGACAGTCATCCAATGAGCATAAGCTTTAGCAACTCCATAAGGATTCCGGGGACGAAAGGCAGTGCGTTCGGTTTGAGGCGATTCGTCGGGTTGACCAAAAACTTCACTACTGGATGCTTGATAGAATCTGGCATCAGGTTTGCAGCGACGAATGGATTCTAAGAGGCGGGAAACACCGAGGGCTGTATATTCAGCAGTGAGAGCAGGTTGTGTCCAAGAGAGGGGAACGTAACTTTGAGAGGCGAGATTATAAATTTCGTCAGGTTGACATTCGCTCACTACATCCATGAGGGATGATTGATCGAGGAGGTCGCCAGATACTATTTGAATATTGTCAGAAAGGTGGGTGATGCGCTCTAGATTACTGGTGCTAGAACGGCGGACTAGACCAAAGACTTGGTAGCCTTTTGCTACGAGTAGTTCGGCAAGATATGAACCATCCTGTCCGGTTAACCCGGTGATTAGGGCTTTTTTTGTTGTCATGCTCACTTTTTTTACAATATATTTCTTCTCTGGAAATACTGAATTATAGCATTGTTACTTTTGGTTTAATACCAACTAAAACTGGATATAGTCCTAACGATAAAACTCGAAACTCTAGTACAGATGTTGTATTTATAGTAAACTTTAGTTTTGTTTTCTCTTTCTTGAAAATATCTCTTAAAGTAAGTTCTTTTTTGGCTAAAACTAGCGCACCAGAATTAGTAGAAATATCTGCGATCGCTACAACTAAATCTAGATTCCTTCTAGATATTTCATTATCTTCGTCAGGGGCAAAGATTTCAAATTCAACTAAATATTTACCTTTGCAATAAGAATCGTAAGGGCCAAAGATTGCAAATCCTTGTCCATCATCAGGATTTACATTCACAAAATACTCTTGCTTGATTTCGATTATTGAACCAATGCCATGAAAAATTACCTCATTTTTAATTTTTTGGTTTTCCAGATAAAACTCCTGCATTCGCTTCATTAGAGTTTTATCGGCAAGATCAATTTCTTGAATTTTTTGAGATGTTAGCCACCAAACAAAGCAATTTTGCGGATCTTCATTAATTGCCTTTTCAATCTCTTCTTGATGGAAATTTATGTCTAAACAAGGTTCAATATATCTGCCAAATAAATTAGGCGGCATTCCTAACAAGTCTTTTGGAATTAAACCGAATGAATCTTGAATTTTAAAACCTGAGATTGGCAACAGCTCACATACTTGTTTAAAAGTCAGTTCATGTATATGTTCTGGCTGTTTCCATCCATATCTATTAGTAACAGTATAATTGGGACTATCAAGTACAAAAATGCCATTTGGTTTAAGTACTCTATTGACTTCTAACAGGAAACTTACCTGTGATTCCCAAGATATATGTTCAATAAATTGACCAGCAAATACTAAGTCAAAACTTTGTGACTCTATTAACTTTAGATCGTCTCCATCATGTTGAATCCAAGTTACATTATTTGGTAAATCTAATGGCTTTGAATTTAAATCTATACCAGTATGATTTTCAATATAGTAAGGATAAAATTTATCGAACCACTCAAAGTACCAATTTCCAGCACATCCAATACTTAATATTTCCTTAGATTCTGGTATTTTTGCAAGGCAAATAGAACGACATTCGTGTAAAAAATCATTAAAGTTGAGTTTTTTTCCTAAAGGAGGCTGTATGAGTATTGCAGTATTGTTTAAATCAAAATTGTTTAAATCAAAATTTTCAACGACTTGCTGTTCTTCCTGATAGGAATTATCAATAGCTCTAGCAAAAGTAGTAAGTACTTTTTTAGATGCATTAGGTATAACTTTTGCTAATTCACGTCCTACATAGTCAGCAAGTTCTTTACTTTTTGCTTGAGGTGAAGAAAGTATTTGCTGGATAAGCTCTGCATATAAATTGGCACACTTATCTGGACAATGTTCCTTAGCAATATAATTATATGCATTTTCGCTCAGGGATTTTCTGTAGTCTGAGTTTTGAGTTAGTAAAATGAGAGATTTCAATATTTCTTCTACTTCATCACTTTGTCCAGGATGGGGTATTTTGAACACCACATCATTGGGAAAATCAGAGAAGGAACCGATATCTGTAACAATAGTAGGCTTACCAACAGACAAAATTCGCAAAAGTGATGCAGAGCTTTCTCCGTTAAAAGGAAATCTTAAGTTGAGGCATATATCTGATACTTCTATGTAACGGTAAAAATCCGGCATATTGACATAGCCAGTAACTTTTACTCGATCTTGTAAACTTAGTTTTTTAATTTCATTTTCTATATTAATTGTACCAAGGTAATCAGTACCACCCACAAATACTAAGTAAGCATTAGGTTGAGTTACAAGATACTTCTTAAATGCATAAATAATTTCTAGGGGACGTTTAGTTTTATTGATAAATCCAAAGGTTGATATTATAAGTTGATCGTTTGGAAGATCCAACTCTTTACATTGATCTATTAGTGATTTTTCCTTAACAATATACTTTGGCACTATCTGAGGTATATGAACAATATGGCTATTATCATTACTAAATTCTTTAATAGCAGAATTATAAGCCCATTTGCTGTGTAATATAACTCCTAGAGAACGCGTAAAAATTCTTCTATTTACATAAAGACCTACTTCTGATAATTTCTCATTAATATCTAAATCTTTTGTTTTTAAAAGGTTTAAAATTTGTAATGCTTTATCTTTTCCATAACAGTGTTCTAGTTCTTGAGAAAATTTAATCCCAAGTTCTGGACAACGAGCTTCCATATAATTAATTAGCCCTCCCAAGTAATAGTCATGTAACACGGATATTCCAGGATATCTCATTAATTGGGAGTACATATAAGAATGGTAACTACTATTCCCTATCTGGTAAATAATACTTTCATAAAATTGAGACTTTAATTTCTCTTCAAATTTACTATGAGAAAATAAGTTATTACTAATATTAACCTCGGGCAAATAACTATCGTCATGGTAGAAATCAAGGTTAATATGTTTTCCCAATGATGGTAACAAGTCCCAACTATAATCTGCTATACCAGATTTAGCTGGTGGTAATGGGCTAAAAAAAGCAATTTGTGGTTTTTGATTAACTGAAATAGATACTTTATTTATTAGCTGATGCTTTTGAAACACATCAAGTATATTTTGAGCAACAGATTGCCAAGAAAATTTTGCTGATTGCTGAAGTGCATCTTCTGAGATTTTTGTTCTAAGGTTCTCATCAGATAGAACTTTTTGCATGATGGCAGCCATATCAGAAGGTGAGTATGGATCGAATAGTAATTCATCAGAACCTAAAATTTCTGGTAAAGATGAGGTATTACTTGCAATCGATGGTGCGCCACATGAAATAGCTTCCAATAGCGGTAAACCAAAGCCTTCATAAAAAGAAGGAAAAACGAATAGAGAGCAGGTTGAGTATAAAGCTCTTAATTCTTCATCTGTAACATAATTTGTTAATATTATAGATTTATTAATTCCTAATTTTGACGCGAAGCTAGTTATTTCTTTACTAAAATGCTCAGAAACTTTGCAGGCAATTACTAATTGGTAACATTCTTGCAAATTTTTGGGTAAGGCAGAAAAAGCAGTGACTAACCCTTCAATGTTCTTTCGCCAATCTTCGCCTCCCGTATAAAGAAGAAATTTTTTGTAAATACCAAACTTACTTGCAAAAGTTTCAAGCCAAGCTTGGTGTTCATGAGCAGGAATGGGAGTGAAAAAAGCAGAAACACCACCCGAAACGTTTAAAACTCTTTCAGGAGGTATATCGAGAAATTTAATTACATCTTGGCGGGTAGCTTCCGAGATTGCAAATATAAAATCAGCATTTTGTATATTTTTTAAGCGCTTCATGTAAAGTGAGCGCATATTGGACTCGCTTAAGTATCTATCAGAAAAGATGAGAGGTATTAAATCATAGCAAATGACAAAAACTTTTTTAGAAAAATCGCTATAATCAGGTATTGTGGAGTCTAAACCTTCCATCGGGCTAGGTAGAAATATTATATCAACATCTGTTGCCATTAAAACAGTTTTTAATAGTAGTTCATTGATGTCGCAACTACCAATGTAAGGGTAATTTACAGAATTATACTTAAAGTAATTATCATCCAGTTCTGGGACTGGTAGATTATTATTCGTATATAATTGGTAACTGAAAGTATTTTGCTGTTTAAATAGAGCTTCTATTACAGATTGTGTATAACGGCCAATACCTCTATTTCTAGAGTTATTTGTTTGCAGAGCTTGAAGATCAATGGCTATTTTCATGCTGCGTAAATTTGAGATTTAATTTTTTATACAAAGTTTTTTTTACATACCAACATAGCTACTGCGCCAGGAAGGTAATTATCTGGATTATGTTCTTTTTCAGATGCTTCTAATTCATTTTCAGTGATAAGCCAAGTAAAATCATCCTTACGTACTCCATAGGATATTTGAACTACCCTGAAATCCTGAATTAGTTTTTGTAGTGATTCTTGGTTATATATTCGATGTACTGGTGTTAAAGCTTTTTTCCCATAAGGAACTGTAAGGATAAAACTACCTTCTGGTTTTAAAAGTAAACTAATCTGTTGGACAGCTTTAAAATCGTAATTTTCCTCTTTTTTATCTCCATACCATCCTAAACCAATGTGTTCCAAAGTTGATAAAGCAACCACACAATCAAAGCTAGCTGACGGTAATACAGGGTTACAGATATCAGTTTTAACAAACTTTAAGTTGGGATGAAATAATGCTATGGGGCGAATGTCTATCGCTGTAACTGAATAATTAAAACTCGCTAACTCATAGGAAAGGAGACTTTCAGCAGCCCCTACATCCAAGACTGTTATACTGCTTGATTCATACAAACGGGCAAGAGATTGTAAAACAAAGGTCTTCTCGAATATTCTCTCATTAGTTCCTGCCCAGTAAGCTTCGCCATTTTCGCGATAGCCTACAATTATTGGTTCATTAAACCATAAACCACTAGCAATTTTAGATTCTTCATTAGAAGAGGCTTGGTTCGTTACACTGTTGTCAGCTTGTAATTCAGTAGAAATTTGCTCTATTTTCTGCTCAAGTTGAGAAAGCTGTTCTATTTTCTGCTCAAGTTGAGAAA
>NZ_JAVRCA010000056.1:24079-56431 GCF_034530995.1 Nostoc sp. DedQUE04
TCTATTTTCTGCTCAAGTTGAGAAAGCTGTTCTATTTTCTGCTCAAGTTGAGAAATTTGCTCTATTTTCTGCTCAAGTTGAGAAAGCTGTTCTATTTTTTGTTCAAGTTGAGGTAGTTGGTCTATCTTCTGTTTAAGTTGAGGTAGTTGGTCTATTTTCTGCTTAAGTTGAGATAGTTGGTCTATTTTCTGCTCAAACTGAGAAAGCTTCTTATTTACTTCTTTATCCCTTGTAGAATATTGATCAGTTTTTTGAATTAAATTGTATAAAAGTCGTCTAACAGCAGAATTATAATAAACTTGTCTTTTAAAGATAGGCCATGATATTTTTTTTAAAATATTTTTTAGCCATTTACGAATAGTATTTGTATATATATCATTAAAAAATAATAAATAGTTACCATCAATTTCTGTAACATAACTATTATTTAGTGGTTGATGAGGTAGAGTTTTGCTTGATTCTTCTTCCTCATTTCCAGCTGGACGATAAAATCTAACGGATTGTTGATAAACATCACTTATACGCTCTAGTATTTTTTCGTAATCCATCTGATTCTCCTGAAATTTATCATCAATCATTCTTCACAATAGAATACATTTTTGTTTAAAGCTTAACTAAAATTTTTGCCTAAGTATATCTAATCATATAGTCTTTCGATTCACGTAGTTCATCAAATCATTTTCCTTCAGGCAGAATTACTACTGATTAGGAAATTTAGATAATTTAGATTAAATTTTACTTACTGAGTTTAAATAGTAGTCGGCAGTTTCATCCGCGTTTCCCATAAAACGCACTTTTCCTTGATCTAACCAAATTCCTCTAACACAAGATTGTTTGATAAATTTTAAATCATGAGAAACTACTAATACAGTAGCGTTCTGATTCCAAAATTGCTCAATTCTTCGCTTACACTTGTTTTTGAAACTTTCATCTCCTACCGACAATACTTCATCTAATATCAAAATATCCGGCTGTATATCGGTGGCGATCGCAAACCCTAATCGCGCTACCATTCCAGAAGATAATCCCTTCACTGGTACTAATGCATAATCTTCTAACTCTGCAAACTCTAATATTGAAAGCGTTCTTCTTCGCATTTCTGCTCGGGAATATCCCAGTAATACGCCATACAACAAAATATTATCCATCACAGAAATTTCTGCATCAAACCCCGCTCCAAGTTCAATCAATGGCGCAATTTGACCTCGTACTCGCACTAATCCGCTAGTAGGTTGTAAAATCCCAGAAAT
Source organism: Nostoc sp. DedQUE04 (assembly GCF_034530995.1). Lineage (NCBI taxonomy): Bacteria > Bacillati > Cyanobacteriota > Cyanophyceae > Nostocales > Nostocaceae > Nostoc > Nostoc sp. DedQUE04. The sequence goes on from NZ_JAVRCA010000056.1 coordinate 25,330, forward strand.
TATCTTTAATAATGTTGATTTACCAGAGCCATTTGCCCCTATAATACCTATTTTTTCACCTTTTTCAACAACTAAATCAATTTCATTTAGCACCTGTTTCTTCGCAGGCTGGTGATATTTACCTTCCAAAAAAGATAGGAGTGTTTTCTTTAGGTCATAAGAAAACTCTTCTTGCGTTCGTCGCCACAGCGAAACTCGATCTAGGCGAATTACTTCCATTTATTTACAGCAAATCCATAAATTGATGCCGCCACAGTTGAAAACAAACCCATCCCAGTGACAAAATAATTATGCCACTCAGCAAGGCTCCCCAAATTAAACTTAAATCTGGTAGCATTCCCGATAGTGTAATCTGCCGGATACTTTCAATAACTGGTGATAAAGGATTTAATCCTAAAAATGCTTTTACTGTTTTTGGAACAATGTCTGGCGGATAAAATACAGGACTACCGATCCAAATTACAAATACAATTAACTCATAAAAATAAGGTAAATCTCTAAAAAATACATATAAAGCGCTGACCAAAAAACCAACTCCCATACAGACTAAAACCAGCGCTAAAAATGGAACCAGCAATGCTACCACGTTTAATAAACTTTTGGATTTAACAAAAGTTATTATTCCTAATAAAGGCAACACTCCAACGGCAAACTGAAACACATTTGCTGCAATCATTGATACTGGGAAAATACTGACTGGCAGACGAATTTTATTTAAAAGTGAGCCGTTACCTACTACACTACTCAGTGCCTGAGAAGTGGAAGCTGAAAAAAAGTTGATTACCACCAGTCCTGTAAATGCTGCTAATACATAGTTTGGGATTGAGTTATTGTAATACGACGAAAACGTTGTTCCAAAAATTGCAGTGTATAGCCCGGTCATAATCAACGGGTTCAATAGCGACCAATAAACCCCTAGAAATGAACCCCGGTAACGCACTTTCAGATTTCGCGCTACCAAGACGTGCAGCAATTCCCAGTAGCGCCACACTTGCAACCAAGTTGAATTACTTTTAACCGAAAGCTTCATCCTTACACACCGCTACAGTTCATAGCTAAATTATTTGCAGATTTTATACTATTGGTGGCTACTTTACCGCATTACTTTAACAATAAAAACTTTATTTTAAAAAGCGTTGTTAAACATAAGTTACTATGGGACTCATATCTGATTTTTGAACAATATTTTAGATAAAACCCTTATAAAATAAGCTTTTCAGTCTCAGTATGTTTTTAGAAATCAAATCGAAGTCCTAATAGTTACCATTTTTATACTCTTAATCACATCCTATCCGGGCAAGACCAATGAATTTATCAATTGGTTCCTAGAACTGAGCGATCGCAAATAATTAGGACTTGTACCATATAATTGCTTTATAGTCAATAAAAATGCTTTTATTCAGATATTTGTTCATGGAACAATCGAAGCGCTGCTCTATCTAGCGAAGTTGTGCGATCGCAGCCGTTCCTGTGACAACCGCAATTGTGCTTTCGGTGTCTATTGTTGCCCGACAATAGCAATTTTCTCTGTTAGAAGTACGCGATCGCTTTTGGGTGTCTTTGAACAAAAAAGACAAACATTGAGTATTTACCTGTTTGGTTGCCGATTTAATTTTAAGCTGTTAAGTCAGGAGTTAGGAGTTATTCTTTCTCATCTCTCCCTCATCTCCCCTGAATTGATGAGAGCAGAGTCACGGATTCCGCTACACTGAGACTTGGTTTATCTGAAATTGTAATCAGGCATGGAAATCGGACAAAAGGTTAAAGTTTTTCGTTTACGCGATCGCGTTTCTGCCCCAGTTGTAAAAAAACTCGGACAAGTGGGTATCATCCAAGGCTACAAAGTCACTGATGGTGGTGGAATCGGTGTAGTGGTTCTGTTTGAAGACAATTATTCTACTTGGTTTTTTGAAGATGAAATCAAACCTGTGTAGTAGTAAAAAACTCAGATCCGGATTTTTCTTTGGCTCTGAAGTTGAAAGCACAGGTTGAGAGTCTATATTGAGTGCTAAGTTGGAGTTGAAAAGATCGGCGGTGAAAATAGGAATCAACTAATGGCTCAAATATTGACATTTTTGGGCAAAGGCGGAACCGCTCGTACCAAAATTGCGATCGCCGCCGCCAAATTATTGGCAAGTCAAGGCAAGCGCGTACTTCTAGCAGGACAAGCAGAACCAACATTGTCAATCCTGTTGGGGACTCCCATTGCTGCCGATCCTCAAGAAATCTCTCCCAAGTTACAGGCGGTACAGTTTCAAGCATCTGTACTGCTTGAGCGCAACTGGGACGAAGTGAAAAAACTTGAGGCGCAATATCTCCGCACGCCCATCTTCAAAGACGTTTTTGGTCAAGAACTGGTAGTCTTGCCGGGGATGGACAACGCCCTAGCGCTGAACGCTATTCGCGAATATGATGCCAGTGGCAAATATGATGCGATCGTCTACGATGGCACGGGCGACTCTTTAACGTTGCGAATGTTGGGTTTGCCAGAATCTCTGAGTTGGTATGTCCGGCGATTTCGGCAATTGTTTGTCAACTCCGACTTGGGGAAGACAATTACTGAATCACCTTTGATTCAACCTCTGATTAGCAGTTTTTTCAATATCAACTGGACAGCAGATAACTTTGCCGCTCCCACTAACCAAGTCAATAATTTCTTAGAAAAGGGGAGAGCTGCTCTGGCCGATCCCAAGCGTCTCGCTGCTTTCTTAGTGACTACAGGAGATCCGATTGAGGTAGCAAATGCTCGTTATTTATGGGGTAGCGCTCAACAAATCGGTTTAACTGTCGGTGGTGTTTTGCTTGTGTCTACTGAGACAAATATCAATCTGTCAGAGGAATTTATACCCTTACCTGTAAGCGTCGTTCCCAACTCGCCCACGGGTGATTGGCAACCACTGATAGACGCTCTACCCAACTTTGAAGCACAAGCTTTACAGGCTCCCAAACCTATTGAAATAGACATCCACAATCGTCAGGTACGCTTATTCTTACCAGGATTTGACAAAAAGCAAGTCAAACTTACCCAATATGGGCCAGAAGTCACGGTAGAAGCAGGAGATCAGCGACGCAATATTCCCTTACCCCCGGCTCTGAGTGGCAGACCCGTTGCTGGAGCAAAGTTTCAGAATCATTATTTGATAATTTCGTTTTAAGTTAGTTAGGAGTAGGAACAAAGTTAGGAGTTAAGAGTGAGGAGTTAGGAATAAAAATAATAATTCACGCCTGATGTGAATTAGAAAAGCCTCTTATCGCATAAGGGTTTCTAGACTCGCCCAAAATTGTATGATTGGGAATACCCACGAAATTACAAGGGTTTCTAGACTTAATTCACATTAGACGTAATTCATAACTCCTAACTCCTAACTAATAATTCATAACTTCTAACTCCTAACTCCTCACTCTAAAAAAATACGCCTTATGTCAGAATCAACTCCCATTCCCCCAGACCCTAACCCATCTGAAGCACTAGACTCAGTGGCAAATAATCTCAATGAGCAAGCGATCGCATCTGCCGATCGCAATGCGAAAACTAGGCAGATGTTGGGGATGAAAGGTGCAGCGTCTGGAGAAACTTCGATTTGGAAAATTCGTTTACAGCTCATGAAGCCCATCACCTGGATTCCCCTAATTTGGGGTGTAGTCTGTGGTGCGGCTTCTTCTGGTAACTATACTTGGACGCTGGAAAATGTCTTGAAGGTAGCAGCCTGTATGTTATTGGCTGGGCCATTGATGACAGGTTACACCCAAATCCTTAATGATTACTACGATCGCGAAATCGATGCCATCAATGAACCTTATCGCCCGATTCCCTCTGGAGCAATTCCCTTACCCCAGGTAATTATTCAGATTTGGGTATTACTGATTGCTGGCTATGGTTTAGCATTTGCGCTAGATGTGTGGTCTGGTCATGAATTCCCGACAATTACAGCGATCGCGATTATTGGTTCTTTCATCGCTTATATTTATTCTGCGCCTCCCCTGAAACTCAAGCAAAACGGCTGGCTAGGCAGCTACGCCTTGGGTGCAAGCTACATTACTTTACCTTGGTCTACAGGACACGCTTTATTTGGAGAACTGAATTCCACAATTGTGATCTTGACAATGTTCTACAGCTTGGCTGGATTGGGTATTGCCATTGTCAATGATTTTAAGAGTGTAGAAGGCGATCGCCAGTTAGGATTAAATTCACTACCCGTAATGTTTGGCATCACCACTGCGGCATGGATTTGTGTAGCGACAATTGATATATTTCAAGGATTGATTGCAGCTTATCTCGTCAGCATCCACGAAAATTTGTATGCAGCAATACTAGTACTGTTAATCATCCCGCAAATCACCTTGCAGGATATGTATTTCTTACGCGACCCCGTGAAAAATGATGTTAAGTACCAAGCTAGTGCCCAACCTTTCCTTGTTCTGGGAATGCTGGTAACAGGTTTAGCCCTGGGTCATGCTGGCGTTTAATTTGTACCTCCATAGTGGGAAGTTAAGAATTAGGAGTTAAGAGTTAATATACTTTTAACTCCTAATTTGTATCAGGACATACTATGCTTCAATTGATATTTTTCTTAATTAATGGGATTCAACCTTTATTAGTCCCGATTTGTTTTGTAGTTGCTTGGACTGTAACTATTCTGGTTGTGTTGAGTCTCTGGACGGCCGCACGAGATAGTGTTAGTACAGCCAAGCAAATGCATCAAATTCCCTGTACTGGTTGCCAATTTTTTACCGACAATTACCGTCTTAAATGTACTGTACGCCCATCTATTGCCAATACAGAAGAAGCAATCTATTGTCGTGACTATCAACCAAAGACTAATCCTTATCTATATTAGGGAGTGGGGAAGCAGGGGAGCAGGGAGATGAGAGGACAAGGGGACAAGGAGATAAACAAAACTCCTAACTCTTAACTCTTAACTCCTAACTCAGCACTCAGCATTCCTAATGCCCAATGCCCGATACCCAATGACAATTAACTAATCTCTAACAATATCTTTAAAACACCCCGACTCTGGGCGTGTTCAAAAGCTGCAAGCCCTTCAATGAGAGGGTAGGTGGCATGAATCAGGGGTTGCACATCAACTTGTCCTGTGGCAAGTAGCTGGAGGGCTGGGGTAAAGGGGCCACAACGGGAGCCGATGAGGGTGATTTCATCTACTACTAAGGAAGAAGCATCTAGGCTGAGGTTGCCAGCATAAGTACTTTTCAGTACAAGCGTACCACGGGGACGGAGAGCGCGGCGGGCGATCGCAAATCCTTCTGGATTGCCAGTGCATTCTACTGAGATATCGAAATATCCATCTGTAATATCATCAGCTAGACTCGTTTTTATTCCCCGTGCTTCTAAGTTAGCCAGTTTTTCTCGATGACGCCCCACAGCTACGAGTTCACAGCCAGTTAGAGCTAGTGTCTGAGCTACTAATTGCCCTAGTTTGCCATCTCCAACTACTAGCACCCGATGGTTTGGATGCAATGGCACTTGCTGCTGAATTTCCAAAGCTGCTGCTACAGGTTCAGTAAATGTTGCTACTTCTGTTGGCACATTATCGGGTACTAAATGCAGGTTCTCTACCGGCAAACAAAGATATTCACTAAAGGCACCGTTGCGATTGACAATACCCAAAACTGTACGATTTTCGCAATGAGTTGGTTGTCCGCTACGACAAAACCGACAATGCCCACATACAGCATTGATTTCTCCAACTACGCGTTGGTTAACTAAGTGTTCTGGCCCTTGTTCGACAATGCCGACAAATTCATGCCCTAAAATACCAGTGTAGGGATAGTAGCCTCTAAGTAGTTCCACATCGGTATTACAGATACCTGCACGCAAGACGCGTACTAAGGCTTCTCCCTGTGGCGGCTCAGGAACCGGAATATCTGTGCGTAATTGCAACTGCTTATTTTCGAGCCAAAGTCCTTTCATTTCTCTTCACGTCCTTTGCCTAATTATGTTGTCAATATCACTTTGAAAAATGTTTGCAAATAAATATAGGGGTATACATCCGTAACCCCATACCCACACCTATGTCTCTGTAGAAGGTATTTCTTTAATTTTGGTTACATCAACTTTGCTTAACCAAGTAACTAAATCGTCTGAGCCAAGTGCAATCTCACTTCCCAAGGTTTTGATATAAAGAAGTCCGTCACTGATAATTAAATCTCTAATTGGGTACCATGAATCTCGTGTTCTAATCAGAAGTTCCAACGGAATCCCTGGTCTTGAACTATGTTTGCAATATTTCCACCAGGCCCGCCATAGAATGACACATTTAGTACAATTCATCTGATAGCCTTTGGGAACTTCGCAGTATTGATACTGATAGAAACCCCGACTATCTACTTCTCCTTTCAGGATATAACTATATTCTGCTAATGCCTGATTTATCAATTCCCACTGGGTTGATTTTGGAGAAATCGAGAATTCAGATAGGGTATTTGATAGTTGAGCAGTGGCAATTACGCCTTCAGATTTTGCTGTCAGTTGGTTTATTTTATACACTGTTTGCGCTGTCAAAACTGGATTTGACAACAAAACGTCTTTTTTTTGAATAGAGTTTTGTACAAACTCTCGAATTAAATCTAGATTAGACAACATAAAATTTTTTATACTAAATTAACCAGTGTGATGAAAGTCACAATTATACTTAAATTAATAACTACACTGGTTTTGCACTTAAATCAGGATTATTACTAGCTTTATTTATACTCAATTCTTTGTTTGACTTGGGTTTTGTTAAGTTTAATATCGCTTATGCAATACTCCGAGAGGCTGATTGACAAAAGCGCTTCCTTAAGGGATAAATTTGCAAATTAAATTTTTACGCCTTCGAGAAAAGGTTGAAATACCGGAATTAATTCGGCACGACTAACCACAAGGGTGGGAAAAGAGCGATCGCTATAATCTTCTCCCGGTGACAATGGAAACGGTTCTGACTTCAGCGAAGCCCAGACTCCACCAGCAGCTTGGACAATTACCCAAGCCCCGGCTAAGTCCCAAACCTTTGGTGTCGCCTCAATCCCACCGAGAGTAGCCCCAGTAGCAACTGTCAAAAAGTTATAGCTAGCTACACCCAACATCCTAATTTTGCAAGGAAAGCCATTTTTGATAGCTGCGGTGCTACGGGAACAGAGGTTAAAAAAGTGATTATTGCTAGGACTATCTACACTGGTGTGGATGGGGTGGTTGTTGAGAAATGCTCCTATTGGGGGTGTTAACCCAGATGAACCTGCCCAAAACGCATGAAAAGCTTGATTCAGAGTTGGGGCGTAAATATACCCAAAAATGGGCGTACCTCGATACAGCAAACCCAGAGATATTGTCCAGATGGGAATGCCGCGTGTGAAGTTCGTTGTACCATCAAGAGGATCGATTACCCAGCACCACTCAGTACCGGGAAATGACTGATCGCTCTCTTCGCTCAAAATGCCGTAGCCAAGGAAAGTAGAAGCGATCGCATCCCTAATTTCCCGATCTGCCCATTTATCTGCTTGCGTCACCAAACTACCATCAGCTTTTTGGTCAGCCTGTACTTGCCCAAAATCTTGCATTAGTTGCTTGCCCACTCTGGTAGTGGTAGTTTGGGCAAAATCAAGAATTGTTGTCCAAAAATCATTCATTGGTTATTAGTCATTTGTCATTTGTCATTTGTCATTGGTCATTTGTCCCATGCCCAATGCCCCATGCCCCATACCCCATGCCCTATACAGTTTAATCTAAATCGCTTTCTAAAACTGAAGCGATCGCTTGCTTGGTACTTGTTTGAAATTCTGTGATGTTCACCCGATTCAGAAACCAAATCGACAGCACCATTCCCACGGCTTCTAGAACGAATACTAATCCATAAGCTAACTCTGCGCTAGGTAACAGCTTGCGTCCAATATCCAAAACTGTACCTCCGATGACTACCGCCACACCTCTAGAGATGGACTGCGCTAATCCCCATGCCCCAATAAACGTACCTGCGGCTTCTGCTGCGGTAAGATCCAACATCAAGCTAATTGCGGCTGTAGTTAAGAAACCTGTGGCTAAACCGAACAAGACCAAACTTAGTTTAAGAACTGCTGCATTAGCTGTGAATCCTGAGATACCTAGTAATATTGCACAGAATGCTACCAACATACAGCCAAAACGTGCGGTTCTGCGCTTACCCAAACGCGGGATAATATAAAAGCCCGTAACGCCGTAAGCAATCAATAGACCTGTTCCATAAAAAATATTTAATTTGGTACTTTCCGCTAGGGGCATTTTAAACACTTGACCCGCATAAGGTTCCAAAATCGGGTCTTGCATAAACAAACTGATAGTCATCACCAATAAAAAGGTGAAAAATATACCTGTTTGTGGGCTAGCTGTCAAGATTTTCCAAGCGTTGCCTAGAGTAATGCTATCTTCCCGGTTCACCAGTGTGGAACGGGTTGAGTATTGAGAGTATTTTTTTTCTACGCCAAATGTCGCTGCGATCGCTAAACCAAATACAATTGCTGGGACAATAGTAAACAATCGGTTGATTGCTGGCTGCAAGGTTTCTACAGTTGCTTCTGGAGTTAACTGCTTGAGCAAACTAGCACTGATAATCGCGCCAACAATAATCCCCACCATTAGCATCGACCAAACCACGCCGACTACTTTGGAACGGTTATCTTCTTCAGATATATCCACCAACAAAGCAGCAAAAGCAGTACCGCTAGCACAAATTCCTAGACCGTATACAGCGAAAACTAAAGCCAAAAGTGCTGTCCAGCCGATTGTTTGGGTTGTCCATACCCAACCACCTGCACTATTTCCAGCAAGATTCATCTGCCACATTACTTGTACAGCTAAAAAGGCTGCGATCGCAAATATTGCCGCGCCCACCCAAACATAAGCTGTGCGGTGGTTTCCCCATAACGGCTTGGCATCGGAAATCTGGCCGAACCAGACACGGGAAGGAGCAACAAATAAAGGCAGTGCTAGAACTACCGATACCAGCGTCGCCGGAATTGCTATTTCTTGAATCATGACTCTGTTGAGTACGCCTAGAGTCAAGATGGACATCATGCTCAACCCCATTTGAAATAAACCCAGGCGGAACATGGTCAGCAGGTTTACCCTTGGCACAGATAGGGATTTTGTTTTGGTATCAAATACTTCACCGCTTGCCATAGCTACTTTTTCGTATCGTTTATAGAATTTAATCTCTCTTATTTAAATAAAGATAAACCCTACCCGCTCAAAATCAGCGAACGAAAAGTGGAAGTTGTGATTGCAGTTATTTAGCAAGCAGTTATATTCCTCAATTACCATAAGCTTCAGCCAAGTTAGGATTAATCTTTGTGGCTTGGTCGTAATTTGCGATGTCTACGACGGGCTACGCCTACGCATAACAAGAGAATTTTAGGATGAAGTAGTGAAACGAGACTCCATTTACTATCAAATTTTTAAGCGCTTTCCTGGGTTACTCTTTGAACTGGTTGATAATCCTCCTCTGCAAGGGCAAAACTATCGATTTGAATCAGTTGAAGTCAAAGAAACCGCTTTTCGCATGGATGGTGTGTTCTTACCTCCAGAGGATGCAACATCCAAAGCGATCTTTTTTGCTGAAGTTCAATTCCAAAAGGATGAAGCCCTTTACCATCGGTTTTTTACCGAATCGATGATGTACCTGAACCGGAATCGTTCTCAGTACGATGACTGGTTCTGCGTGGTAATTTTTTCATCACGCTCTCTGGAACCAAGCGATCAAAAAACTCATCGAATATTTCTCAACAGCGACCAAGTGCAGCGAATCTATTTAGATGAGCTAGGCGCGACTAATCAGCAGCCAATAGGTATCAACTTGATGCAGTTGACTCTAGCATCGGATGAAGTAATGGCGGAGCAAGCAAAGCAATTAATTGAGCGGGTAAAATTAGAGGAAACGGACACACTGCCGCAAAACGAAATACTCGATATCATAACCACAATTGCCGTTTATAAGTTTTCGACCTTGAGTAGAGAGGAAGTTGAAGCTATGCTGGGATTGACTTTAGAGCAAACAAGGGTTTATCAAGAAGCGAAAGCCGAGGGTCGAGAAGAAGGTCGAGAAGAACGGGAAGCTGAAATGTTGAAACTTACCGTCCCTCTGTTGCTAAAAACAAAGATGAGTATGGAACAGATTGCTCAACACCTCAATGTTGATATAGAAGCTGTCCAGATTGCCGCACAACAAAATACATAGAATTAGGAAGTTAAAGCTATGCTGGGATTAACTTTGGAGCAAACAAGAGTTTATCAAGAAGCGAAAGCCAAAGGTCGAGAAGAAGGTCGAAAAGAAGGACGAGAAGAAGGACGAGAAGAACGGAAAACTGAAATATTGAAACTTACTGTGCCTCTGTTACTAAAAACAGGGATGAGTATGGAGGAGATTGCTCAACATCTCAATGTTGATATAGAAGCTGTCCAGCTTGCCGCCCAGCAAAATACATAGAATGTACATTTTATGTCTGTTGTCATATTTTTGCAAAATGAGGAGAGCTTGATAAGAATCCTCAATTGTCCTTTTATGGTTTCCAGAGCGATCGCCTCAAAGTAGCAAATCGTAAAAAAGCTTGAAAAATGACTAAAGTTAAGAAATTTTCATGCCCTTTTTCTATTTTTATATAACAATGTAAATACTATTTTAAATTCTGACAAGTACATTGATTTCTAAGGCTTTTATCCAAGAACAAGGTAATGGACGGCTCCGATATGAGGAGCAACTTGTCACTGAAGAATTAAAATCCAGAGGCTTACCAATTAGTTTTTATACTGAAAAACGTATGCATCGAAGACAACTTACACTTGATAATGAATCTTTAGTTGTTGGCGATATGCGATGTGTTTTAGGTGCAATAAAACAGCTTGGCATTCCAGAACCAAAGCCTAACGATTATCCCTCTTCACTTAAGAACTTCATGCACCGTCGTACATGGACATCTACTCTAGAACGGTTGGAAATGGAATTTTGCAACGGTAGATATATTCCAACATTTGCTAAACCCGCTACACGCCGTAAACGCTTTACAGGTTGTGTTTTTGAATCGGAATATGATTTGTGCCGAGTATACAAAGTGTCACGTCAAGAGCATCTGCTGTGTTCTGAAGTTGTCTCTTGGGTAAGTGAGTACAGAGTTTATGTTGTTCACTCACAAATTAGAAGCATTGATCGTTATGATGGAAACCCCAATGTTCTACTAGATATTGATAAAGTTATATGCGCTATTCAAACTCTAGAGAATGCAAAAGAATCCTATGCAGGATATGCAATTGATTTTGGAGTTTTAGATTCTGGACAAACCGCTCTCGTAGAAATGAACGATGGTTTTGCGATTGGAGCATACAAAATTGATAAAAAAAACTACACAGACATGATTTTGGCTAGATGGGAGGAACTTTTAACAAGTGTACTTTGATATTACAATCAACTCATATAAAAATATCAATATGAAAATGTGGTTTTAACTACGCTATTCAATTGAATTAGTAAGATAAACTTGCCGTGTATATGTCATCAAAGTACTTAGCTTCATCTAGTAACCAAAAAGGCATAAGCAATGAGCAAAGAAGTAGTCAAAGTAATATTATGGGAAGAAAATCAAAAAGATTTTCTAAAAAAGTTTTATGACCTCCAATTTACTCCCAGAGTAGGAGAGGAAGTTTACCTAAAAAAGGAGAAATGGAAAGTAACTAGAGTTGAGCATGATGTAGAAATTAGTGAGATTAATGTCTACATGGAATTAATCAAAAAAGCCAAGCAGGATAAATCATCTAATTCTTAAATACAAGTAAATACACTCAACTATTATAAAAGGGAGGTTATTAGCCTCCCTTAATTCTGAGAATAGATATATTGTCAAGTGTAATTTGTTAATCTTGATGCAAACTGCGATGTCTACGAGGGGCTACGCCTACGCACAACAAGAATTGCGGCAAATGATGACGATCGCACCCAATCTTGCCTGTAACGATACACTATAAAAGTAAAGAAATGTAAATAAATTAAATTTTGCAACCGTGGAAAACATCACATTGGGGCAAAATGGCCCAGTTGTTACACCCTTGTGCATAGGCACTTGGGCTTGGGGTGATAAACTATTTTGGAATTATGGCAGTGCCTACGGCCCAGAACAGTTACAAGAAGCATTTACAGCAGCCTTAGAAGCTGGTATTACCTTCTTTGACACTGCCGAAATCTACGGAATGGGACTATCAGAGAAATTTTTGGGGCAATTTCTGCAACAGACACAACAACCTGTACAAATCGCTACAAAATTTGGCCCACTACCGTGGCGATTTACAGCCCAATCCGTCTCTGATGCTTTAACAGCCAGTCTCAAACGCCTACAACTTGAACGAATCGCCCTGTATCAAGTGCATTGGCCTTTTGCCTTCTTTTTAAGCCAAGAAACTTTGATGAATACCCTAGCAGATGAAGTGAAGCGAGGCAGAATTGCCGCAGTCGGTGTGAGTAATTATTCAGCAGAGCAAATGCGAGACGCGCATCAAATATTGGCGACCCGTGGAGTACCTTTGGCTGTCAATCAAGTGCGCTATTCTTTACTCACTCGCCAAGTTGAAAGCAAAGGTATTATCGCAACTGCGCGTGAGTTGGGTGTGACTATCTTGGCTTACAGTCCTTTGGCTCAAGGATTACTCACAGGGAAGTATAGTATTGATAGTACCGAAACCCCCACTGGTGCAAGGAAAATAGACCCACGATTTAAGAAAGAAGGTCTGCAAAAAATTGCCCCAGTCATATCTTTGCTACGCAATTTCGGAGAAAAATACAATCGCACTCCTGCCCAAGTTGCTCTCAACTGGTTAATTGCTCAGGGAAACGTTATTCCCATTGCTGGGGTGAAGACAGCCGAACAGGTACGTCAGAATGCTGGTGCTTTGGGCTGGAAATTGAACGAGGATGAAATTAGAGAGTTAGAACAAGTTAGTCGTCCTTGGCTGTAGTATTTTTAACCCTCTAAAAAAGCCAAAAAGTCAAGAGTATAAAGTCAAAATCTTAACTCTTGACTCTTAACTCTCAACTCTTAACTTTGCCGAATTTTAGATTTTGATTTTGGATTAAAGGAAAAGTCTAAAATCCAAAATTGATTAACTTCTAACTCTTGACTAAGAAGCTGATTCCCTAGCTGTAGGTGAACCTATCTTTTTACTAGGAGATGCAGAAGAATCCTGTCCACTTGTCCGCAGTTTGGGCTTGGGAGAAGAATGTCTTTCTTCACCATTGTTGCTATCTGATTTCCACGCAGCACGGGGGCGATCGCTGGAAGATTCGCGACGTTTACCAAGTCTTGGTTTGGGAGTTGAGCTTTCCTCTTGAGGAATTTCTACGTCTGAACTCAACCAAGCGGGACGAGTTTGATCGTAAGCGATTTGCAGTGCAGCTGCGGCGATCGCTTGAGCATCATATTCTTCAATTAGTTCGCTAACAATTGGCAAGAATGAAGCCAAACGCTCACCCATCAAAGCTTCTCGCACCTGTTCTTGCAATTTCAGAATGTGTCTTGCTTCAATCTGGGCGCGTGTAGGAATGGACAGCAATTGCCAACTTTGGCGATTATGACGTTCAAATGTTTGCTGCTTGCGCCGCTCAAATGGTTGTACTAAAGAAATTGCTGTTCCTTCTTTACCAGCACGACCAGTACGACCAATGCGATGAACGTAGGTTTCTACGCTATCGGGTAAGTCGTAGTTGATCACATGGGAAAGTTGATCGACATCTAATCCTCGCGCTGCAATATCAGTTGCTACTACCCAGCGCACTTGACGGTTACGGAATCGGCTTAATAATCGTTCTCGCGCTTGTTGCGACAAGTCACCGTGGTATTCATCGACACTGTGACCAGCTGCTTGTAACTGACTGGTGAGTTCTGCGGCTGTGCGTCTGGTGCGGACGAAGATTAAAGCTGTTTCTGGATCTTCCATTTCCAGAATCGGCTGTAAAGCTTTGGCTTTTGTCCAATGACGAGGGATCAAGTAAGCTACTTGATTGATTTTGTTGGGAGCGGCTTTTGGCTGTTCAACGGTGACAGTCGCCGGCGATCGCAAGAATTTGTTCACCAACATCCGAATCGATGGTGGCATTGTTGCCGAGAACAAAGCTGTTTGCCGTTCTACGGGCGCTTGCGATAGGATTTTTATCACATCGTCGATAAAGCCCATGCTCAACATTTCATCAGCTTCATCCAACACAAACCACTTCACTTGATCGAGCTTTAGACAGCCGCGATCGAGCAAATCGATCACCCGTCCGGGAGTACCCACGACCATGTGAACGCCACGTTTGAGTTGCAGCATTTGACGGTCAATTGATTGACCACCATAGATTGCTAACACCCGCAATCCTTCATTGCCGATGAACTGCGCGATCGCATCGTGAACTTGCATCGCTAATTCACGAGTTGGTGTTAAAACTATAGCTTGCACGGCTCTTTGATTAATATCTAGCCGTTCTAAAATTGGCAGTGAAAATGCTGCCGTTTTACCTGTTCCAGTTTGAGATTGACCTACCACATCACGACCAGCTAGCAATTGGGGAATTGCTTGCACTTGAATGTTGGTTGGTTCGGTAAAACCAATTTTTTCTAGTTGTTCGACACGTTCTTGGGAAATGCCTAATTCTTGAAATGAAAGAGTCATTAATTCGTCCTAAATTTTATGTAAGGATTTTTGGATTAGTCATTTAGTCAGTAGAGACGCGATTAATCGCGTCTGTACAATGGTCATTAGTCATTAGTCATTAGTCATTAAGTTATTGGCTAGTTAGTTAGCCAAGGGCGATAGCAAAGCCTCAACTTTTGGAGAAGCTATGCCCACGAGTGAGTCCCCGAATTTCAGGTAAACCCTCATTAAAACTGCCATTAATGCAGCGTCGATATTGGGATAAGGGTAAATCTGTAAGGGTCATTTAACAAAAGACAAAGGACAAAAGACAAAAGACAATTTAGTTATTGACTACTTGACCATAGAGGTCGTATGTATCAGCGTGGTGAATCGCTATTGGCACGATGGTTCCTAATTTTGCCTGGCCTTTGACATACACCAGACCATCAACCTCTGGGGAAAATCTACCTGAACGACCTATTAGTTCACCACTTTCAGGATTTTCTTGCTCAATCAGGACATCGACTATTTTGCCTACTTCCTGTTGATTTTTCTTTTGAGAAATCGGTTGCTGGAGTTCCATCAGTTGGTATCGGCGATCGTCCATCACCTCTTGGGACAACTGATTTGGCAACTTATAAGCTGGAGTTCCTTCCTCAGAGGAAAAGGTGAAGACACCAACATGATCGAATTCATGCCGCTGGACGAACTCTAGTAGATGCTCAAAATGCTCTTGTGTTTCTCCTGGGAAACCAACAATAAATGTTGTCCGCAGTACGGCTGTTGGTAGCGCCGTTTTGATGCGATCTATAATCCCATCATTTACGCGCCCTTGCCAAGGGCGGTTCATGGCGCGGAGAATCTCTGGATGAGAATGCTGCAAGGGCAAATCCAGATAAGGCAGGACGTTGGGTGTTTCTTGGATGGCCGCTATCACATCTGGGGTCAGTCCCGTGGGGTAAGCGTAGTGCATTCTGATCCACGGTATATCTACTTTCCCCAAAGCGCGAAGTAATTCGGCTAATTTTGGCTGACCGTAAATATCTAGACCATAATTAGTAGTGATTTGGGAAATTAAAATAATTTCCTTTACCCCTTGACTAACTAATTGCTCCGCTTCGGCGACGATAGATTCAATAGTACGCGATCGCTGGTTTCCTCGAAGATGAGGAATTATACAAAATGCACAACGATAATCACATCCTTCCGCAACTCGGAGGTAAGCTACGCCCTCCGTTGTCGTGCGATAGCGAGGTGTAGTTTCGTCGGCGATGTAGGTTGGCTCAATACTAACCTGTTTGACCCGCTCGCCAAGTTCAACACGCTCAATTACATTTACAATTTTGTGATAATCGCCTGTACCCACAACGGCTACTGCTTCAGGCAACTCCTCCAAAAGTTGTTCTTGGAAGTGTTGCGCCATACAGCCAGTAATTACGATCTTTTTGTTTGCCTCTGCCAGTTCTACCAAAGTTCTGACAGATTCTTGCCGGGCCGCTTCAATAAAACTACAAGTATTAACAATAACGTAATCTGCTAATTCTTCATTTGTATCTACACCGTAGCCTGCTTCTACGAGCATTCCCAACATGTGTTCTGTATCAATTCGATTTTTCTCGCAGCCCAGGTGAGAAATGGCAATTGTTGGCTTGTCACCCATATTTTGAAAATATCTTCATTTTTTTCTTGTAGTCAACATTCTGGCGCTAATTTTGCTTGTTTGGGATCGCTATCCTTCTAATAACAGTACGACAACAGATTCTCACTGTCAGCAACTGTCCATAGACTTATGACCCTATCAAATAATAAAAATAGAGGTCATGTTATGATACTTTTATCAATCTGTTCCCCAGGGTAAATTGAAGTGTCTTTGGGTACATTTGACACTTGTAATCTTTTTTAACAATTTGCCTATTGATATTTTACATTACCACAGCGTGTGCGTTGTTAACCTACCCATCGGGAAGCCGCCCAAAGGGCTTGTTGTGAGAAGTCGCTACCCTCAGAGAAATCGACGAAAGCGACTACGCCTATAAAGCAGTAATGCTACCCTGGCGATTGGCAAGTCCTACGACTGTGCGCGGACAAGACGCCTAAACCACGGAAAGCTGCCTTGCGTCTAGTGAGTGGCAAACTCCTCTTGTAGCCAGGTTTTATCTTAACATATCTTATGGGAGGTTTCACGCCAATTTCCATCTGAGGAAAGAGGCAATAAACCGACTATCATAAAACACATTTGACTAGTTAATGAAAAGTCATGAGTCAAGGGTCAAGAAAAGCCAGTCACGTGTGGGGTTTTCCCCGTTGAAGAGCCACCCTTATATAGAGGTTCCCAACCTTCAGGGGAGTGGTGTTGAACTGGCATTCAATAGTCAAAAAAATCTGGACTCTGGACTGTGCGAGGCGGATTAAAGACGTGGACTTATATCAGATATTTAAAACTCGCTCACCAATTATTGGCGTGGTTCACTTGCTACCACTGCCTACCTCACCCCGTTGGGGAGGTAGCCTAAAAGCGGTCATTGACCGTGCCGAACAAGAAGCCGCAGCCTTAGCAAGTGGAGGGGTTGACGGTCTGATTGTCGAGAATTTTTTCGACGCGCCGTTTACCAAAAACCAAGTCGATCCAGTAGTTGTGAGTGCCATGACCATTGTGGTGCAGCGGATACAGAATTTGGTAACTTTGCCTATAGGCTTAAATGTTTTGCGAAATGACGCCAAAAGTGCAATAGCGATCGCTAGCTGCGTACAGGCGCAATTTATCCGCGTCAACGTCCTCACAGGGGTGATGGCAACCGACCAGGGATTAATTGAGGGAGAAGCCCATCAACTACTCCGCTATCGACGGGAGTTGGGCTGTGATGTTAAAATCCTGGCCGATGTGTTGGTGAAACACGCCCGTCCTTTGAGTTCTCCAAATCTCACAGTCGCCGTGAAAGACACCATTGAAAGGGGTTTAGCAGACGGAGTGATTTTATCTGGTTGGGCTACAGGTAGTCCTCCTAATTTAGAAGATTTGGAACTAGCTTGTGGTGCAGCAAATGGCACGCCAGTGTTCATCGGCAGTGGGGCTAATTGGGAAAATATTGATACATTGATGCAAGCAGCAGATGGTGTAATAGTTTCCAGTTCCCTAAAACGTCATGGACGCATAGAGCAACCAATTGACCCAATTCGCGTCAGTCAATTTGTGGAAGTTGCCCGTCGCAATTGGAACTCCAAAGGTGAAAGCAAATCAGCAGAACAAGTGAAGTTACATTCTTAATTGGGGCATGGGGCATGGGGAATGGGGCATGGGAAGAAATAATTAATACTCAATTGCCCAATGCCCAATGCCCAATGACAGCAGTTGCTCCACTTGAGGAGACCCCAAGTGGAGCAACTGCCTCCCCAATGCCCATTAACCAATAACAATTTATGATTCGCCGCCGTTCTACTCCTTGGATTCATAAATGGTCACGTCCATTGATTGCCGCGATCGCTGGATGTGGTGCGCTGATAACAGGTTATCTCACTATAGAAAAGTTAACCGGAGGCAGTGCCGCTTGTGTGGCACAGGCTGGCGCTAAGGGCTGTAATGATGTGCTTTCCAGTCCTTGGGCAACGGTTTTTGGACAGCCATTAGCTTTGTTTGGGTTTTTGGCATACACCAGTATGGTGATATTGGCTTTGGCTCCCTTGGTATTCAACTCAGGGGAAAACAATAACCGCAAACAATTGGAAAATTGGACGTGGTGGCTGTTGCTGGTAGGTGCGATCGCTATGTCTGTCTTTAGCGGCTACTTAATGTATGTGCTGACATCTCAAATCAAAGCGATTTGTCTTTACTGTATCGGTTCAGCTTTGTTCTCTGTAAGTCTTTTGGTACTAACGATTATCGGTCGGACTTGGGAGGATATTGGACAAATCTTGTTTACTGCCCTGATTGTCGGGATGGTAACGCTGATTGGTACTTTAGGCGTCTATGCTGGCGTGAATCAATCAGGTGTGACACCTGGCACTCCTGGACAACCCACTAAAATTACCTTTACTCCCAAAGAAAACCCCAACCCAGCGTTCGGTTGGGAAGTTACCACTACTTCTGGTGAGGCAGAAATAGCCTTAGCAAGCCATCTGGCAAAGGTAGGTGCAAAGGAATACAGTGCTTATTGGTGTCCTCACTGTCACGAACAAAAGCTACTTTTTGGTAAAGAAGCTGAGGAAATAATCAATAATGGCATTAAGGTAGAGTGCGCCCCCGATGGATTCAAAGCTCAACCAGAAGTATGTAAAGCTGCAAAAATTGAAGGTTTCCCCACTTGGATCGTTAATGGTAAAAGCTATAGCGGAGTCCAAAACTTAGAGGAACTAGCGAAAGTTTCTGGTTACACAGGGCCTCAGAACTTCAAGTATTTTAAGTAAAGTACCTACACTGATATTTAGTAGTTCACACCCCATAGTCAACTGGATGAATACAGTAAAATCTGTTTCCAGTTGGCTTTTTTGTTTTTGGTAACAGATAATAGGTCTCATCCAATGCCCAATTACTAATTTTATTTCGGCTTTGATCTGCAAATACTTAAGCTCAAGGAAATTAGCTAAGTACATTTATTTTAAAAATTGTATATTTTAATTTTTTTTATAACACTTGAGAGCTACCTTGGGATGTAATCATGTCAGGCTCGAACCGAGAGCTGTTTCTGTTGGAAGTTAACGTAATTCTCAGTAAAATACCTAATCGATCGCAAATGTGAGTTTAATTAAGTAGGCTCTACTAGAGAAGGCTTTGAGAGTTAAATTTGCTGAATTCACTTCCAACAATATTGATTAATCTGTGCTGAGAGCCACAATCACAGTTGCCTTTTAGTCAGACAATTAGCCTCAATATATGGTAATACATCACAAATATCACGATGTCTTAAAGAACCTTGCTGAGTTAAAAAAATTTTTAGAAACTCTATTTAGCTCTTACTTGAGCTATGTTAGTCCGATAGTTAATAGCTATAGGAAATAGAGAATATTTCTGCCTACTAGGTAATGGCAATGAATCAGCAGCTAGGCAAGCGTTTTGTAAAGTTAACCTTTGGACTGAAACAATCGCTTAGTCGAGGACACAGAGAATTGATTACTGCGGCCAGCGTTGCAGTCTGCGTCCTGCTTTTGCACTCCTTTGGATTATTGCAATCTTTGGAGTTAGCGGCTTTGGATCAATTTTTTCGCTTACGTCCAAATGAACCACCAGAAGATCGGATTACGATCGTAGTAATTGATGAAACCTATATAAACGAAGTAGGTTCGTGGCCGATTTCAGATGCGAAGATTGTCCAGTTGTTGCAAAAATTAAATGTCCACAAACCCCGTGCGATTGGCTTAGATATCTACAGAAATTTGCCAGTAGAGCCTGGTAATCAAGAATTGCGTAATGTTTATCAGTCAATGCCCAACTTAATTGGTATTGAACTACTGTCAAAAAACAAAAACTTTAGTGTTCCGCCTCCAGTGGGACTGAATCAAAATCAAGTGGGCTTTAATAACGTGCTGTACGATCTTGATGGTAAAGTGCGTCGCAGTTTGTTGTATTGGCACGTTAAAAGTGAAGTACACGAAAGTTTTGCCCTGAAGTTGGCTTTATTGTATTTAAAGTCAAAGGGAATTACTCCCGCTAAAGCAAAAAGTAACCCTGAGTATTTGCAATTGGGTAAGGCAGCATTTACTCGTTTTGAGGCTAATGATGGTGCTTATGTGGGAGCTGATGATAGAGGCTACCAAATTTTGAGCAATTTTCCCAAACCTAAATGTCAAAGTTCGTCTGGAGAATTTTGTAGTTTTCGCCAGGTATCGATAAGAGATGTACTGGCAGATAAAGTCAAAGCAAACTTAATCAAAGATCGGATTATACTTGTTGGTTCAACTGCGCCCAGTCTCCAAGATTCTGTATTTATTCCCTATTCCAGCAGTGTAATGGGTATAGCAAAGCCTGAGCCTCTACCTGGTATTCAATTGCAGGCTTATTTTATTAGTCAGTTAATCTCTGCTGCTGTTGATGGAAGACCATTACTGAAAGTTTGGCCTGACTTGGTGGAATACTTGTGGATTTTTGTTTGGTCTTATCTGGGAGCCGTGACGATATGGCAGATACGACACGCAACTAGGAGTCTCTTCTGTATCCTAATTTGTTGCTTTGTATTGACCCTGAGTGCATACCTTGCTTTCTTCTTATACGGTTGGTGGATACCACTCATTCCCTCATTGGTTTGCTTTGGCACTTCAGCTATTTGGATGACTAGTCATATTGCTCACATGCAGGGAGAGTGGAAACGTTCCAAAGAATTTTTGCATCACGTTATCAACACGATCCCCGATCCAATTTTTGTGAAAAATGAACAACACCAGTGGATTGTTTTAAATGAGGCGTATTGTCGATTTATCGGTTATCCAAATAAGTTATTAATTGAAAAGTCAGACTATGACTTTTTTCCAAAACATGAAGCTGATGTATTTCGACAACAAGACGATCTTGTTTTTCGGACTCAGCAACCCCAAGAACATGAAGAAGAATTTACAAATGCTGATGGCCAGACTCATCTAATTGCCACTAAGCGATCGCTCCACAAAGACTCAGCCGGCAATTTCTTTTTAGTTGGTGTCATCCGAGATATTACTCAGCGCAAGCTGATGGAAGAACAGCTGAAGCGTACTGCTGCTGAACTATCCCGCTCTAACAATGAATTAAAACTCAAAGAAGACCACTTACGTTATTTAGCATATCACGACCCCCTCACTGGTTTATCTAATCGCGAATTTTTTGCCGAACAACTTTACGAGTCCTTACATTGGGCACAACACAATAACTTGTTGTTGGGACTGCTGTTTATCGATCTAGATGGCTTTAAGCAAGTCAATGATACTTTAGGACACGAGACGGGCGATCGCTTGCTAATGACTATTGCTGGAAGACTCAGCAACTCTTTACGCGCTAGTGATACAGTTTCTCGTTTGGGTGGCGATGAATTTACTGTGATTTTACGGGCAATACCTAATGTCCAAATAGCTGCTAAAGTCGCTGAAAAAATTTTAAGCAGTATTACCAAGCCAATTGTTTTGGATGGCTATACAATCCGAGTCTCTGCCAGTATTGGCATTAGTGTTTATCCATACAACAGTCAAGACAGTGAAACTTTGATGAAACAAGCTGATACAGCAATGTACCGTGCCAAGCGCCTTGGTAAAAATCGCTACGAGTTTGCTTAATTATTTAAGAGTCAAGCCTCCAACTTTTTTCACTGTAGTTACAATTTTTACATTCAAATTATGACTTTAGACCAGAGACACGTCTAAGGCACTGTCTCGAAAAAATATAGCGTATATCTTGCGAGGTAAATTTTTCGTAAAATCTAGACCTGGTAAGGCTTTTTGGCTTGAACGATAAACCTCCTAATTTATGTCAGAAAATAATTAGCGATCAAAAATAATTTTCAAAATAAATTTAATGTAATTTAATTTACAAACATTTTTATACTTGTATTTATTCGGTTATTATGCAAGAAAAAATTTTAAAATCCTTTTATTACTATAGATATGTTGTTTTATCTTTACATATCTTTACTCATTAAATCTATAAACTATACAATTGGATAAGTATTATTTCATGTTTTTTTTAATTCATGATTTATGGAACATAGTGTTTATACTTAAAAATATTAAGATATTATTAATAAATAATGAAGTACTCAAAAAGCTTGCAGTAAATCATTGACATATCTAACTTGAGACTGATGTAAAAATCGCCTATTTAAAATACCACTTAAGTATGAAAACTATTTAATATCGGCAAATTAAGGTTAATCGACAAGGGAATACCACAATGATTTGTACAGTACCAGCAATAATTTCATAAAGTTAAAATACTTTTTTGAAAAAGTACAGTAAATATACGGTAGTAACTAAAAAATACGTTTTGAAATAAAAAATTTAGTAAATTTACTGAAATATATGAAGAGTAACTTCCGAATCACAAAGTTTATGATATTCTGCATAGGTGCTTATTTACTGATCCCAAAAATTGCCGATTGCACAGGTATATTCAGTACTGCAAGTGCTAATTCTTTTGGCCCTACTAGCAGTAATACCTTAATCGCCCACAAGGTCAATTCTCAAAATTTACAAGACATATACATTCCACCAAATTATGGTGGTCCCGACAGTCATAATGGTAGCGGCACTCGCTGATGGCAATTTTGAATTTTAGATTCTGGTGAGCAACGCGATGAATTAACTACCGTCTTGGACACCACATCTTTGTACTTAACAGCTGATTCCAAGATGTTGTACTTAGGGTTGCGAAAACCATCAGGCTATTTAAGGTAGTTTATTCAAGACAATAGTGGAGATTTCCACCAATGATTTGTTTGTATAAGTGTGTGAACTTGCCAATTTGAGTCTGGTTGAGGATAATCTAAACGGAAGTGTCCGCCTCGGCTTTCGGTTCTAAAAGCAGCACTTTTGAGAATTAAATCAGCTACATCTATTAAATTGCGGGTTTCTGCCCAAAGTCCCAATTGCCGTTCAACATCTGGTAGGTCAAAACTAGCGGGTTCTGCTGGACGTAAAGCAAGCAAGAATTGAGTTAAAGGCAAGGCGGCAAAATCTTGCTGCCAAGATTCAATAGTCGCGATCGCAGTTTCGAGCCTTGATTGCTCCCGACAAATACCAGCACTTTCCCACACTAGACGCGGTAACTTCTCCCTGAGTGCTTCTAGCTGTGCTTGTTGGATGTGCCACTCACTAGGATCGGCATTAAATTTCCGTAACGGCAGCACTGGTATTTCTGAGGATAGCCCAATATTTTCTAACTTAATATCAGCCATCTGGGCCCCAAACACAATACATTCTAACAGGGAATTACTGGCAAGGCGATTTGCTCCATGTACACCAGTACTAGCGGTTTCACCCACTGCATACAAACCAGAGATATTTGTGCGATTCATCAGATCCGCAACAATTCCACCCATCCAGTAATGGGCAGCTGGCGCTACAGGAATTGGTTCGTGGAAGACATCAACTCCCCAATGCTGACAAACTTTGATGATATTGGGAAAGCGCTGACGAATTTTGTCAGCGGGGATGGGGCGCATATCTAACCACACATGAGCAGTAGCCAAATCAAGGGCAGTACGTTGTAAATGGCTGAAAATTGCTCTACTGACCACATCTCTAGGCGCAAGTTCACCCGCAGGGTGATAGTCAAAAGCAAAACGCCGCCCTTCATTATCGATGAGATGTGCCCCTTCACCGCGTACAGCTTCGCTGATCAAGAAGCGATCGGCACCAGGTTTAGTGAGAGCAGTCGGGTGAAATTGGACAAATTCTAAATCGCGGAGGATAGCCCCAGCACGAGCTGCGATCGCTACCCCATCACCGGTACTCACTGCCGGGTTAGTGGTTTGGGCAAATACCTGACCGCCGCCACCGGTTGCTAGTACCACAGCACCAGCTCTTATCCAGGTGATTTTACCTTGATAAAACAGGCTAATTCCCTGACAGCAACCAGTTTCGGGTTCAATCCACAAACTCAAAGCCAAAGCTTGCTGAATGACTTGAATATTTTGGCGACGTAATACTTGAGCGGTGAGGGTAGTAGTAACTTCCCTGCCTGTAGTGTCAGCAGCGTGGAGAACACGGCGGCGAGAATGGGCGGCTTCCAAAGTTAAAGCTAAGGCTTGACCATGACGGTCAAAAGCTACCCCCAAGTTAACTAGGGATTGAATACAGCTAGGGGCATGTTCGGCGAGAAATTCAACAGCGGTGCGATCGCATAAACCTGCACCTGCCTGGATCGTATCTTCAATGTGCAGCGTGGGAGAATCTTCTGGCGCGATCGCTGCGGCAATGCCACCTTGTGCCCAATCACTAGCGGATAAAGCAACGGTTTCTTTGGTAATCAAACCGACTCGCAAGGATTCTGGCAGACATAGCGCTGTGTATAGTCCAGCGGCACCAGCGCCGACTACTAAGACATCAAATTGGCTGGGAATATCTATCTGAGACAAGGTAATGTGTAGGGGGAAGTGAGGAGTTAGAAGTTAGGAGTTAGGAGTTTTGAATTTTTAACTCATAACTCCTAACTCCTAACTCATATCATCTCCCACTCCCTAGAATCAGGAGTGGGCTGCTATTTGCTACATTAACTGCAATTCAGTTATCTGTAGATACCGTTGTTAAAGCGATCGTCTCCTTCATTGAAGGCAGGCTCTAGGTCTGTCACGGTGAATTTATCGAGGTTGGCTTGCAGGGTTTGTTTTTGGCGATCGCTCAATCCTGGAAGATCCAATACATCCTCTACCTTTTGGTAGGGAGCATTGGTGATGATTTTCTTAGCCAAGGTAGGATAAAGCCCTGGAAACTGTTGAAAAGCTCGGACGTTGGTATTATTCAAATCAATTTTTTTACCAAATTCCGTTCTTAGTTTAGCGTCTGCCCGATTCTGCCGCTCAATTGCCAGAACTGGGACTTGGGGAAAAGCAAAACTGTTGAAACTAGCAGCTTGGGCTATCTGAGTTGTTCCCAACCATCCCCAGCAACTAAGTAACAAGCTAAACACTGTTAATAAACGCGCCAATCCTTTCACGATTTTTCTACCTCTTTCCATCAAACAGCAATAAAAGTTTTAAGCTAACAACAGTTATTAGTCATTAGTCATTAGTCATTGGTCATTGGTCATTGGTCATTGGTCATTGGTCATTTGTAAAGGACAACTGACAAGGGACAAAGGACAACTGACAACTGACAAAGGACGAAGGACAAAGGACAAAGGACAAAAGCTGATAGCTTAGTCAACACAGCAGTCATCAGAAACTAATATACAGCGTATTAATATCCACAATATTTACCGTTACTGGGTTTGACTATACTTTTGCCAAAAATTTTCATCGTGGAAAGAGTGCCTGCATGGCTGCAATAGCGTTACATCGACGATTCCAGCAGCATTCTCTGCTTGACGAAATCTTTTCGGGGTGGCTGATTCTACCTTTCAAGCAGACACAAAACTGCACGATTTCTAAGATCGAAAACCTTGCCAAAAAAGACTTGATGCCGATCGATTTTTATGTAATATTTCTTAACTAATTAATCATCTACAGTATCATTTTTGATGTGCCGTAGATTGGGCTGGGAAAAGTTTCAGTAAGAGAAGCCCACACGCTCATTGCAACATCAACATATAATAAGACTCGTATTTGATTTTTGAAAAAAACTCAGTACACTTTTATTCCTTCTTCCCTGTTCCCTGTTCCCTCCCTACGCAAATAATTTCTCCGAATCAAAATGGATTCCTATATAGTGTCTCCTACCTTCTTCACGCTGCGATCGCAGCTAACAAAAATAGGCTGTCTACCAAAATTGTGCTTAAAACTGCGCCGCCAAAGGCATACCAGTGTCTTTGATTTCGACCTAAAGCTGAAATTCCTACTGTTAATAGCACTACGGCGAGAATTATCGCCCAAGTTTGTCCCCAAGGTGCTTGTACTTGTATGAGAGCATTTTGTAAGATTTGCGGTACTACATCTGCATCTACTCTCATAATTTGCCGCCAATAGGGCATCAAATCTACTATATAAAAATATACATCTGTTAAAACTGTACCGAGTAAAGAACCTAAATAAAACCAGTTACCTACCTTGCCCCAATTCTTTGCCAGACACCAGCAAGCAAACGGTAAACCGATAAATTCCACAGGCAGATGCCATAAAGGTTCCCAACGTAACCAACCCCAGTAAATCGCTCCTGCTAACCAACTCCAGCTAAACCCCAAGAGCAAATCGCCCCAGACGTAAGTTGCAGGACGTGACATTAAGGCAAAACTGAGCCACACCCAAAATCCTGTCAGCGCTAAACTCAGACTTGGTAGCGATCGCACTATTGGCGCTTCTATAAATACTGGCACTGTTACCAAAAACACCGCTGCTGCAAACACTAACCAAGTTTGTCGGGTAGAAGGAGATAAGGGTAAAGAGGAAGAAAGGGAAAGTGTAGATTCCAATTGTCTGATACCGTTTTGCGCAGTATCAGCTAAATCCAACTCAGTATCAATACAAGGAGTAGAAGCGCTGTAGGAAGACAGTGTATTATTAATCAAAGTTTTTAATATTTGTTACTAAACTTTATTTTACTTAAGATATCACATTTTCAAATCCCCCCCTGGGGCATTGTAATTATACTAAAATTTCCACAAGCGCTGGTGCAAACCAAACAAAACATTCTGCGCCAGACGAATCCATTAAAGTTCCACTGATACAGAACTCCTTTGTAGTTCCTTATAAATAAGGGATTACACAGAGGTGAAAAGTCAGCTGCTATGAGTCTGCTAAATATTAAAATTTGATGAATTTTTCAAATTGCGTTGACTTATTGAGGTGGGTGTAAGAACATAGTCAGCGTCTTCGATGATGTTTTCGATCGGTCAAATTGAGTTTTCTACAAGATTGGGTGCAATAGAGAGTATATAAAGCAACATCATCAGCTAAACTCAGCCAAACAATGTTCATCACGATCTCTATCACACGAAAAAGGTATTAATTGTATATGGAGTTTATTCAAGCTTTTATTTTAGGTATTGTTCAAGGTATTACAGAGTTTTTACCAATCAGTAGTACTGCACATCTTATAATTTTTACCAAGGTATTTGGTTGGAAAGAACTAGGTTCTAAAGATTTTGTTGACGCAATTCAATTTGGCAGCGTTATCGCAATTGTGGGGTATTTTTGGTCGCTGATTTCTAGTATTGTCAAAGGTGGAATCGAAGCACTAAAAGCCAAAGACTGGCAACGCGAAGAATGGAAGATTCTTGTCGGTATTGTCGTCGGAACACTGCCGGCTTTAATTTTCGGCTTCCTTTTGAAAGATATTTTACCTGAGAGTCCATTAATTATTGGCATCATGTCAATTATTATGGCACTTTTACTAGCTCTAGCAGAAAAAATTGGCACTCGTAAGCGCGGTTTTGAGTCATTGCAGATTCAGGATGGTATTTTGGTTGGATTGGGACAAACACTTGCCTTGATTCCGGGCGTTTCTCGTTCTGGTTCGACGTTGACAACTGCCTTATTTTTAGGATTAGAACGCGCTACAGCAGCAAAATTCTCATTTTTGTTAGGGTTTCCAACTCTTACCATTGCGACGCTGTACAAAAGCTTGAAAATATTCAAATTGTTTCAAGCTCACCAGTTGCCAGATAACATTGTTGCACTGTTAATTGTAGGAATTATTTCAACCTTGATTTTTTCCTACCTATCAATTGCATTTTTGATCAAATACTTAGCAACCAAAAACACTTTGGTCTTCGTATGGTATAGATTAGCATTCGGTAGTGCAATCTTACTAGCGATCGCAGCAGGTTGGAAAGGATAATAATCATTAGTCATTAGTCATTAGTCATTTGTCATTTGTCCTTTGTCCAAAGCAAATGACTAGAGCGATCGCTCGGTTGTATGTAATACAATCTAACCTCACTTCCATTCCTCTCTCCTTTTAGGAGAGAGGCTTTAAATTTTACTCCCCAACGCGACTAGGGAAGAGGCTGAGGTTAAGTCTGTATTAAACTCAACTAAGAAACGCTATAATGCCCAATGCCCTATGCCCCATTCCCCATGACTACCATTCATCCTGCCCGAATTACCAAGGTTCTTCCAGACTCAATAGCCGCAGAGATTGGTTTTGAAGCTGGGGATGCGATCGTTGCAATCAATGGTACACGTCCCCGCGATTTAATTGATTATCAGTTTTTGTGTGCTGATGAAATTTTAGAATTAGAAGTTTTAGACGCTACTGGTAAAACTCATAGCTTGGAAATCGAAAAAGATTACGACCAAGACTTGGGACTAGAATTTGAAACTGCCCTATTTGATGGCTTAATTCAGTGTAATAACCGCTGTCCTTTTTGCTTTATCGACCAACAACCACCAGGTAAGCGCACCAGCTTGTACTTTAAAGACGACGATTACCGCTTAAGCTTTTTGTACGGCTCTTATCTTACCCTGACCAATTTACCAGAAAGAGAATGGCAGCGGATTGAACAAATGCGCTTATCTCCGTTGTATGTTTCTGTTCATGCCACGGAGCCGGAAGTTAGAATTAGACTCTTGAAAAATCCCCGTGCAGGACAAATCTTGCAACAACTCAAGTGGTTTCAAAAAAGACGGCTACAAGTTCATGCTCAAGTAGTTGTTTGTCCTGGTATAAATGATGGTGAACATCTAGAGCAAACCTTAAAAGACTTAGCATCCTTTCATACTGGTGAAGTGCCTACGGTGGCATCGGTGGCAGTTGTGCCAGTCGGATTGACAAGGTTTCGGCCTCCAGAAGACGAACTTACACCCGTAACCAAAGAAAAAGCGAAAGAAGTGATTTCTCAAGTGCGAATACTCTCGCAACAATTTCGTCAAAAGTTTTCCTCTAACGTCGCTTGGTTAGCTGATGAGTGGTTTTTGATTGCAGGTGAAGAATTACCGAGCGAATCTGAATATGAAGAGTATCCCCAAATTGATAATGGTGTTGGTTCAATTCAGTTGTTTATCAAGCAATTTGCAGCCGCGGCAACAGAATTACTACCGCCAAAAGTTTATCCTCAGAGAAAATTAACTTGGGTAGTAGGCAACGCAGTAGAAAATGCCTTTGAACCTATCTTGAAACGGTTAAATTCTGTTGAAGGATTAAAAGTAAATATGCGTGCTTTATGTAGTGATTATTGGGGACAGAGTATCACTGTCACGGGATTACTAACGGGTCATGATTTGCTATTGAACTTACAAGGACAAGATTTGGGAGACGGAATTTTACTACCAAATGTAATGCTCAAACATGGTGAATTAGTATTTTTAGATGATATGAGTATTGAAGAATTAGCCTGCAAACTGGAGACAAAAATTTTACCAGTAGGAGGAGTTGAAGATTTAATCAATACTTGTATTCTTTAAGCTGTTTTTGTTAGTCCTTTAGTTTTATAGTAGTTTCCAGGTGGATGAAGTACATAGCAAAATTTCACCCCCGATCCCTATTCTTGTCAAGAAAATGCTTTGGGGGTGTGGTTATCTGTTATAAACGTTTTTTGAATCAGTATAATTTTAAGCTTTTCAACTCAAAGCAATTTTTTTGTATCCAAAGATTTTAATGTTAAATACAAAATTAATAAGCTTTAATTAAACATAAATAAATCTAAAAATATTGCTTTACATTTAATAAATTTTGGTGATTGCAATTGCGACTGTTGAAATTATTATCTTATTTTATCTAAAAATTTCTGGAAAAATTCGTGAAAAATTATTGTTAGTTTAACTCTGGCGATCGTCAAGAGTAATAATTAGACTTATTGCACAAATACAAAATCTGTCTTCATCCGCCAACCCGTTCTCACAATTTTGGCAAAAAGGGAGCCGAGCCAATTTCAAAGTCCCTCTCCCAAGCTTGGGAGAGAGATTTAGGGTGAGGGCTTTACAGCACTTCCGTCTGTTATGAGGTACACTAGATTAAAATATAAATACTTTTAAATGAAGTCATACTCTGTCGAGCTTCGAGAAAAAATAGTTGCGGCACATCTTCAGAAAAACATCTCAATCAGGAAAGTAGCTAATATATTTTCCGTCTCAAAGAGTTTAGTCCAAAAGCTTGTAAAACAACAAAAAGTTGAAGGAAATTTACAATCCAAGCCGCGAGGAAAGCCACAATTTAGTCATCTAACAAATGCTGACATAGAGTTGACAGAATTAGTTGCATCACATCCAGATGCAACATTGATAGAATTGTGTGAATTATTTGCAGACAAGACTGGCAATTTCGTAGGTCGAAGTGCAATGTGTCGTGCGTTACAGAAATTAGGATTAAATCGGAAAAAAAAACAAAGCGGAGTACCCAAGCAGGCACGGAGAGAATCCTGAATTTAAGATTAGATTTTTGGGAAAAGGTCAAACATATAGAGCCAGAAAATTTAGTATTTTTGGACGAAACTGGCGTTCTACTTGGTTTAACAAGGACTCATGCCCGTTCACAAATTGGAACAAGAGCTTACTCTCTTAACCCCTTCTATCGGGGATCAAAAGTTACAGTAATTGGAGCAATTAGTATTAAAAAAGTAGTCGCATTAATGACAATGAATAATTCAATGGATGGCGTTGCTTTTGAAGTATTTATTGAGAAGTTTTTAGTGCCAGAGTTATGGTCAGGAGCGGTGGTAGTAATGGATAATTTATCCGCGCATAAACTCGATTCAATTGTGCCAATGATTGAAGCTGTCGGCGCTTCAGTTCTTTGTTTATCCCCATATTCTCCCGATTTTAATCCAATTGAATTATGGTGGTCACAACTCAAATCTTTCTTACGCAGTTTTGCTCCAACTACAACAGAAATGGTTGATAAACTTATATCAGTTGCACTCGACTTAATAAATCCTCAACATTTAAGAAACTGGTTTGCTAATTGCTGCTACTGTACCTCATAACAGCCGGAAATGCTGTA
>NZ_JAVRCA010000057.1:0-56384 GCF_034530995.1 Nostoc sp. DedQUE04
ACACTGCAACGAGAAGAAGTGCCAGAGGATGAGGAAGAATTGCAAATGAAATCTCTGGACAATAGCACACTGCAACGAGAAGAAGTGCCAGAGGATGAGGAAGAATTGCAAATGAAATCTCTGGACAATAGCACACTGCAACGAGAAGAAGTGCCAGAAGATGAGGAAGAATTACAGATGAAGCCGATGGTGCAGCGTCAGGCTAATGCTGGGATGGTTGGTGCGCCAGACCTGGAAGCGTCCATTAACCAAGCTAGGGGTGGTGGAGTGGCGATCGCAGACAATATCCGTAAACCGATGGAGATGGCATTTGGCGCAGATTTCAGTAGGGTGAAGGTTCACACAGATGGTCAATCTGACCAGTTGAATCGGTCAATTCAGGCGCGGGCTTTCACAACGGGACAGGATGTGTTCTTTCGTTCGGGAGAATATAATCCTGGGAGTCGGGGAGGACAGGAGTTGTTAGCGCATGAGTTGACCCATGTAGTGCAGCAGAATGGTCGGGCAGTGCAAAGATTAGTGCAGAAAGCGGATACTGGTAATGAACAACCTGCCCCCGAAGTAGTACCACCACACACCGTAATTAATTATGACTCTGGAATATTAAGCGGTGGAGGAGCAATATGGGAACACATCGATTTTCAAGATGGGACAAGAATTAGTGTGAAGAGAAAGCCAGATACGAGGCGTTTTGTGTATGTAGATTATCGTGGCGGGCCATTTGACGGCTCCGGTTTTAGTGTATTTAATCAAGGATACAAAGCGCAAGAAACCAAACAATGGATTCTGAACTCATACGGTCAGGAATGCGTAAATTATTGGAATGCGTATCGCAACATGTATCCAACTTAGTGCGATCGCCCGATCTTCTAGGGTGCGTTAACGAAGTAACGTACCAAATCATCGGTTCGGTGCGTTACCGCGTAAACAACTAAATCGCCTGTCAAAATATCCAAACACGAACGCCTAATCTGCGTTAAGAGATTAAAGATGTTGTTGGCGTAGTTGTTTTCTACCTCATGGTCATTTCAGGTAACAATCCAGGGAAACGCTGCACAAGCTGCTTGCAGATTGGTATCGGTTTTATAGAAAGCGTGACGGTTGCAATACCTAAGCGTAGTGTGCCAGAGTAATCGCATTCCAAAATAACTTATTTCCGTTTTTAGTTTTAACACTTAACCTTAACTGAATTGTATTGCCTCTAATTCTTCCCTTACAGATAAAGGCTGATACCCCAATGCAAAAGCTTTGGAACTATCCAAAGAAACATCTGTTGGTCTAGGTGCTGCCATTTTCACATCTTGTTGGCGGCAGGATTTAAGTCTAGTGGCGGTAAGTTGAAATACTTCTACTAATATCTGTCCAAAATCATAACGGGAAATCCGCTCTTTGCCACCTAAATGAATGATGCCATTAATTTTTTCTAATGCTAGTAAGAGTCCTTTGGCGGCAGATGTTCCACTTACTGGGGTGCGAAATTCATCAATAAATAAATTTAGTTCTTTTTCGGCTTGTAAAGTTTGAATAAATGGCTGAATAAAGCTTTTCGCTGTGGGTGTTGCTGCACCAAACATCAACGGCATTCGACACACTGCGGTCATAGGATATCTTTCTAGCATACCTGCTTCTGCGATCGTCTTTTGCTCGCCGTAAAGATTGACAGGACACACGGCATCTGTTTCTCGATATGGAGCATTTAAACCATCAAAAACTAAGTCGGTTGAAGTAAAAGCACAAGGAATAGAATTATCCGCGCAAAGTCCGGCAATATTGCAGGATGCTGTGACGTTAATTGCGTGCGATTCTTCAGGGTGGGTTTGACAAAAATTTGGTTGCGAATGTGCAGCAGTATGAATAACTGCTTCTGGTTTGACATCATTAAAGATCCGTTTTAGTTCCTGAAAACTTGTTAAGTTCGCTTGTAAAATTTTCATACCAGGAATCTCTAAAGGATGGGATAAATAAGTACCATAAATATCCCATTCTTGTTTGGCAAGCTGGCAAAGATGCCATCCTAAAAAACCGCTTGCCCCAGTGATTAACAATTTTTTCATGTATAATCGTAAACCGCTCAAGAAAAAATCCTTGTTACAGCAGGCTTATATTTTACACTGAGTAGTGGCGATCGAATACTATTGCAGTAATTCCTGAAACTGTTTTTTACTACGCACTTTGCTAAAGTCAGGGTCAGTTTTTGCTAACTTCTTGTATTTATCAGGAACAAGCTCGATCGCTTTGTCTAGGTTCTCAATTGCTAATTCTAGATTGCTTTGTAAAGCATAAGAGCAAGCTTTGTTGTAATACGCTTGGTGCAAATCTTGCTTGATGGCGATCGCTCTATTATAAGATGCGATCGCATCTTGGTAGCGGTGCAGCTTTGTTAGAGCTATGCCTCGGTTAATTAAAGCTTCATATTTATCGGGTTTGATGGCGATCGCTCGATCGTAAGATCCAAGAGCATCTTTGTAGCGTTGCAACGATGTTAAGGCGATGCCACGATTATACCAAGCTTCATATTTGTCGGGTTTGATGGCGATCGCTCGATCGTAAGATCCAAGAGCATCTTGGTAGCGTTGCAACGATGTTAAGGCAATGCCACGATTAATCCAAGCTTCAGGACTCTCAACTTTGATAGCGATCGCTTTATCATAAGCTTTTATGGCATCTTCATAATTTTGTCTATCTAATAAATTATTACCTTGATGGAAGTAATCTTCTGCTTTTTGGGTAGCCTTCGCTTCTATGAAAAGTTGGGTTACATTGCTTTCTTGGACAACCTGTGTAGTATTTTCTACCGATGAGTTTCCCCCACCACTACAGCCAAATGTCAAGAAAGCTATCAAGCCAGATGCAACGAAGCAGTGCCGAAAAACCATGCTGTACCTACAAAAATTATTAGATGATGTTCAAATTTGTTAGTTTTTTGAGTATTATCAAAATACACTAGTTTTTACCCATTAATTTACTTATATTTATTTTCCCAAAAAGTTTTGTTGACGATGCATAAAACTTTATCAAAATCAAGCGTATGTAATAATATCATATTAAGTATACATAAAGCAATCGCTTAGAACCTGCTTTCCTCAAAAAACAATTTATTCGTGTTGCTATATATATTGCGTGGCTGTGACTCGTCGTAAACATCGCATTTGTGTAGTAATTCATCCTGATGAGAAGCTTCTTCAAACCGCCAATGCCGACGGTATAAATCAGCCAGGATCGCAAAGGTGAAGACAGAAGTAATATCAGAATAGTTAGTTTTTCCAACCTCTATCTCTATTAATTACTTTTATTTTATGCTTAAAAATAAAATTCAAAGTAAGCTCTAGATATTGATAAATCGTAGAAATAATTTATATTAAATATATGGCAATTTAAAGTTTTAATATTACTTAAAAACTTATTATCGGGAAAAATCCTCATAAAAATTGCTAGTGCATTCATAATGCCATGAGATAATTTTTGGCATTAAAATTGTATATTTTGTATTCATCATTTTTATTTAGGATATAAAAGTATGTCTCTTTTCTCCCCTGATGGTCGGACAAAAGTTAGCAACACTACAACTTCTCCATTTAGTGCTATAGGAAAGATGAGAATAAGTTGGAAAGGCCCAGATGGGGTTATTAATACTGCTGATGATATTATCATCAACGGTTCTGGCGCCATGATTGATTCCTACCACTTTTTAACAGCAGGACATTGTGTATATGATACGAGATATGGAGGTTGGGCAGATAAAATTGAGGTGATGCTTGGTTCTAAAGGAAATATCATTGCTGGTACAAACCGGGCTGATTATGAATACTATAGTGAAGCCAAATCTGTTTACACACGTTCTTTTGATGGATGGACTCAAGGAGATCAAACTAAAAGCGAAACTTTTCAATACGATATAGGATTGGTTACTCTTGACCGCAATATTGGAAACTTCACTGGCTGGTTTAACTATGGATATGACGATAATCTCAGCAGTGGAACTTTAATGAATGTCACTGGATACCCTTCTGATAAATTTGATTCCAATAGCGATGGGAAATTTGACAACTATGATATGTGGACTCAGAGTGGAAAAATCACAAGTACAACTGACTCGATATTGCGTAGTAATGAGCTAGATATCCTACCTGGAAATAGTGGAGGCCCTCTCTGGCTTAATAATTCCAACACAAATAAACCAACTATTTATGGAGTAGCTTCAAATGAGACAACCAGCAACAAAACTCCGCTTTACAACGAGTTCGCCCGAATTACAAGCACTCGATATAATGAGATTCAAAACTGGATCGACCAAGACAATACCGCGCGCCAACCCACTGACAAAGCTGATTTAGTAGATTCTGATGTGTGGTTTAACACCACTCTTGGAAGTTTTAATAATAAAACTATCAAATATGGGGAAAATTTTAGCATCACAGTCTATCCTCGCAACAATGGTACAGCCGCGACAGGCACTTTCTCGGTTTCGTTTTATGCTTCTACTGATACCAATATCACTGATAATATTGGTTCTCATTACTTAATTGGTAATACAACTATTTCTTCGATTAATCCATTCAATTCGGGAACAGCGACTTGGAGTGGTGCGTTTCCTAATATCCCAATTGGAAATTACTATGTTATTTCATTTCTAGATCCAACTAATTCAATCCAAGAGTTTGATGAAAGTCTAAGCAGCAACCAAAAGGTATTTAAAACTTTACTCACTGTTACCAATAGTACGCCTACTTCGCCAGATATGACCGTTTCATCAACCGTTAGCTCTCCTTTATCAGCCAATGAAGAAAATCTTACCTTAACAGGTGCAGATGATATTAATGGGACTGGTAATACTAGTAATAACAATCTAAATGGTGGAAATGGCAATGACATCCTTATAGGGGGAAGTGGTAATGATACTTTCGTTGGAGGTTTAGGTAACGATACACTAACGGGAGGAACTGAATCTAATGTTTTTACTATTAATACCCCTGCTGAGGGTATTCATAACATTACAGATTTTTCGTCCTTAGATGACACAATTTATGTTTCTAAAATAGGGTTTGGAGGTGGACTTAGTGAGGGTATACTTCAAGCCACGCAATTTTTTATCGGTTCAGTAGCAGAAGATAGTAGCGATCGCTTTATCTACAACAATAATACAGGAGGTTTATTCTTTGATGCTGATGGTACAGGCTCATTTAGTCAAATCCAAGTTGCTCAACTAGCAATAGGTCTAGCTATGACTAATACAAATATTTTCGTGATTGCCTAATAAGTAAAGACGCGATTTATCGCGTCTTTACATAAGGGTTTTGGGTTTATCTGAACTGTATTACTCTATTTTCTCTGTGCAAGGCTTAACTAATGCCAAACACTGACTCGACAGTTGACTTAATCGAATCCCGCGCATCTTTCAAAGTTTGGCTAATGGGATGTTTTGCCTGCAAAAATGCGCGCGCACAATTGCGTCCCGGCATTCCCGAAATTGAACCACCTGGATGAGTCCCTGCACCAGTCAAAAATAGATTATCAATTGGCGTTTTGTAGTTCGCTATTTCTGGCAAGGGACGGAAGAATACCATTTGATCTAGGGTCATGTCAACATGGTAATAATTCCCTTTGTACGCACCTAATCTTTCTCCTAGTTCGGCTGGACTTTCTACCCGACGGGCGATAGTTGCATTCTTGACATTGGGTGCATAGTCTGCCAATTTATCAATCACCCGATCTGCAACTTTGTTTTTCAATTCATCCGTCCAACCAGTACCTTTTAAACCAGTGCCTTCTGCACCAGCAATTTGATAAGGAGCAAAAAACTCAATCCATAGAGTGTGCTTACCTGGTGGTGCTAATGTGGGATCTAAATAACTAGGCATCACCAAGTACATTGATGGGTCAGCATCAGGAATTTCTCCCAAAGTACATTTACTATGAGCCTGTTCTACATGAGCCACAGAATCAGCAATCAAAATAGAACCAACCAGATATTCATCTTTGTGAGCGTGGTGAGGAAAGTGGAGTGGTTCGTCTAAAGCCAAATCTATTTTGAGGATGGTTTCGTTGTTGTTAACGATGCGGCGTTCTAATCTTTCCCATAAATTTGGGTCGGCTCCATCAATATCGCTTTTATCTGTCATTTGTAAGAACAACCGCTTGGCATCAATATTAGAAATAACCCCGTATTTAGCGCGATATTCTTTTCCACCAGCAACCCGCACACCTACAGCTTTGCCATCATCAATTAAAACTTTTTCAACGTGCTGATCTGTGAGAATAACGCCACCTTTACTTGTGACTAAATTCACCAAAGCTTGCACAAGTGCGCCAGTTCCGCCGCGAGGTCTGGCCATCCCCGGATTATGACGCATTGCCATCATAATTGCACCAATGGCAAGGGTTTTTTGTGATGGCGGCGCACCAAGTTCTGCTGATAGTCTGGCTAGTGGCGCTTTCAGAAATTCTTCATCAAACCACTCGTTAAGTAAATCCTCAGCGCTGGTCAACATCGTGCGAATAAAGTCCAGCGTTTTGTTTGGAGAACCAATAACAGAAAATAAATCTTTCAGTTTGGTGATGTCGTAGTTACCAAGGATGTCTATAACTGATTTTGGCGGTGCATTAAACATAGGAATCATTGCACCTAGCGCTCGCTGCCAAAAGTCTACAAATTCTGCATATTTTTTGGCATCACGTTGGTTGTAACGGGCGATTTCTGCACAAGTCTTTTCCAGCGACTTATGTCCTAAAAAATACTTCCCATCAGGATGAGGACAGAAAACAACCGGATCGCACTCCAAATAATGCAAGCCATATTTTTCTAGTTCTAATTCTTCAACAACTGGCCCTAAATGAATAAATTCATGGTCAATCGCACACAAATTGAATTTAAATCCAGGAGCTTCTTGGGGTAGACATTCTTCAGTTGTTGCTGCACCACCGATAACAGAACGCTTTTCTAGTAACAGGACGCTATAACCAGCTTTTAGCAAATAAGCTGCACAAACTAACCCATTGTGCCCAGCACCGATCAGCACAACATCATACTCTTGCATAGTTGTCATTTTGAAATTAAGTAGCTTTTAAAAGCTTACAAAACTTTTAAAAAATTTACATCATTCCCTAGTTACAAAAACTATCCTTAACTATTGTCAATACTACTAAAGAGATAATTCAGTAATTGATGATGGTATTTGCTTCACTTGAGTTTCTACCAGAAGTATTAAACTACCCTTTTCTACTTTTATATCTTTAATCTTGAACGCCATATCTTCCCATTTTAAAGATGGTAGATTCATCAGTTCTTTGGCTTTCTGCATTATTGCTGTAACTAATTCTATTGAAACACCCTCTCCCTCGGTGCAGTTAAAACTCTCCAGCATCGCGGGTTGTGAATGAGTCCGTGGACGAAGCACCGCAGTGTAGGCTAAAGGGCGAGTATTTCCCATTTCCTTTAACAGCACTCTTCCCCTACATTCAATTTTGCCTTCACCAGGTAAAAATACTTGAATTTTTTGCGGCTCAAAACTGACAATCTCGCCATCTACATCCAAATCAAAGTTTTGCATCTGGCTACTAACAAAGTCTGATGCCAAAGTGCGGTTCATATCCACTTCTGTGAGTACAATCCGAGCAATGGCATTTACAGCCTCATTGAGTTCTATTTGACCAAAAAGAGCGCTAAAGGGATTGATGTCAATACTATCTGTTTGCAGTTTTATTTCCTGTACGCGAATGTCTTCTTTAATCACTAATCCTTGACCAGTAACCGACACTCCATCCGCTTGTCCTTGAAGTATTTTTAACAGGTCGGTTTTTACATCTATTTCTATTTCTTCTACTTCATCTAGCTGATTGGATACTTGTTTTTCAGCTTCTTGGGATAAAAATTGTTCTTCTAACCGATGCTCATTAGGCATGAATTACTAATTCTCATAAATGTCCTCTTATTATTTACTGTAAAGGCTAGATACTAACAAGCGGCTCTATATTACGATATATGCAAATGGGAGGATTGAGTAATTAAGTAGAAAGTATTGTTTGTTTTTTTAGTTTTGCTTTTTTAGTAACAACCATTTTTACACCACCGCTAGGGACAATTGTAATTCCACGACGGACTGGATGCACAGGACGTTTATCAGTAAGGCTTAATTCAAAACGGGATAATATTATAGCTGTTACTAATTTTAGTTCGTACATGGAAAAGGCTGCACCAATACAACCGCGATAACCTCCACCAAAGGGTAAATATTCGTAAGGTGAAAATTTTTGGTTGAGGAATCTTTCTGGGCGAAACTGTTCTGGTTCTGGGTAAGTCTCGGCTCGGCGATGTGCTAAATAAATACAGGGAACTAAAACTGTTTCTGATGTAAATTTATGCTCCATAATTTCCACTCTATCTTTTACCATTCGCGGTGTGCAGATTAAAGCAATAGGGTGAATTCGCAGTGTTTCTTGACAAACGGCGGTGAGATAAG
Source organism: Nostoc sp. DedQUE04 (assembly GCF_034530995.1). Classification (NCBI taxonomy): domain Bacteria; kingdom Bacillati; phylum Cyanobacteriota; class Cyanophyceae; order Nostocales; family Nostocaceae; genus Nostoc; species Nostoc sp. DedQUE04. The sequence continues at coordinate 8,457 of NZ_JAVRCA010000057.1, forward strand.
GTAATTGGGCAATTGTTTCAGGATTTGTGAGATTGTCCAAGGTGTTTAGTTCTTGCATTAGCCGATGTTTCACCTTTGGGTGAGAGTGAATTAAATAAAATATCCAGGCTAATACACCAGATGTAGTTTCGTAACCCAATAGCAATAATGAAACTAGTTGATCGCGTAATTCCTCATCTGTCATCTGTTGCCCATTTACGTCATACGCTGACATCAGCAGACTGAGAATATCTGTACGCGCAGGATCATTTTGCCAACGTCTTTCAGAAATTTCTGCATAGATGAGTTTGTCAATTTGCTCTCGTCTTTTTAAGAAAATTCCCCAAGGACTCCATGCGCCTAAATCTTTTTGCAGCGAAGGAAAGAAAAACAAGCTGGAATACCAAGGTTTAGTTACGTCTTCTAATAAAGAACTCAATTGTTCTTTTAATTGTTGGTAACGCACACCATGAGTAATCCCAAATACCACTTGTAAGATAATTTCTAAAGTGATATTTGACATTAATTTGTGTATACAAATATTTGTATCTGATGTCCAATTTTGTGTAATCTCTTCAGTTATTTGACAAATTGCTTGTCCATAAGATTTTAAATTATCGCCATGAAATGCTGGAAGTAATAGCTGTCGCTGTTGTTGGTGCGATCGCGCCTCTTGAAATACAATAGAATTCTCTCCAAACAAGGGTTTAAATACATGGGTTGCTTTTTTAAAATCTAACTTGTGTGCAGGGATGGCAAAACAATCGCTAATTGCTTGGGGATGGCTAAAAAATACTATCGGTGGTGACTTTAAACCCATTACCTGTACTGTGAAAACATCACCATATTTGGCAGCATTATTTTCTAAAAATTTTGTTGGTTCAGCAATTAATTGCAGAGTTTGTAACAACGCTGGTGTGCTGAGATTATCAAATAGTTTCATTGTTTATTAGATACTTTTAGGATTTCAGAAGGTGCAAATAATTCAATCCGCTTGGGTTAAGGCTTACTTCTCCCTAACACTCCTTAAAAAAGATGCAATTAGAGCAAGCTTTGTTAATATTTTCAGGGGATAGTAGGGAGTTAATTACTACTAAGTAACCCGTAGTGGTAATTAATCACTATTAATTTTTACAAAGTTAATGATAATATTTTTTCTGAATTTTTAAAGCGATTTACAGAAAAAACTTACTCAATTATTTTGGGATACACATATTAAAGTTACGTCTTTTGGTGATATTGAAATGCCTTATTTTAATGTATAATCTCACTCTTAAAATTCATTCTTTTTACAGTTGTAATATATTAAAATCCCCTATAGTCCTCTTTTAAAGAGGACTATAGGGGATTGTTTAAAAGCATTGAAAATCTATCTAAATGTATAGATAATTGACAGTTTGCTGAACGCAACCATTAAACCTCGCAGCATCAAACAGAGGTTGTCTGGAGGATGGAAGACCTCACCTGACGTTGACTCGTGACAACCATCTCAATGGGACGATCTGGCCCTGTCACCAAGCCACGGCGTTTAGGTCGCACTTCACCTTTATTAACTAGTTCTAATTCCTTGCTAGAAAGGATTTGAGCAAGTGCTAGCTTCATTTCCAACTGGGCAAACGCTAGCCCAATACAGCGTCTAGCACCAGCGCCAAAGGGCAAATATTCATAAGCAGAAAATTGCCGTTCTAAAAAGCGTTCTGGTTTAAACTGCTTAGGTTCTGGATAAATATCTTCCCGTTGGTGGGTCAGATAAATAGAACCAATTAGGACTGTACCCGGTTCTAGTTCGTAACCGCCCAGCGATATCGGTGTTTTTACTCTTCTGGGAAAAGTTAGCATACCTACTGGATAAATCCGCAATGTCTCGGAACAAACAGCGTTGAGATAAGGTAATTTGAAAACAGTGCTAGGATCTGGGTTATCGCCCAAGCTATCTAATTCTTGCAGTAGCTTTTGGCGCACTGATGGTATTTTATGAATCCAGTAGAATGCCCATGCTAAGGCTGTTGCTGTGGTTTCGTGACCAGCGACTAACAGAGTCATCAATTCATCGCGCAACTCTTCATCGGTCATGGGTTGATCGGCTTCATCTCTAGCAGCCATGAGTAAGCTAAGAATATCCGTGCGTGATGAATCTGGTTGTTCTCGACGTTCCCGAATTTCCTCATAGAGGAGTTGGTCAGCTTCTTGCTGAAGGCGCATCTGATTTCCCCAGAAGTTAATCGGGCCAAAATCTCTTTGCAAAGCTGGAAAATAAGCCAAAGCCACACTTAAGCGAGAACTGGCCTTTTCTAAAAGATCGCCCAAAAAATGCTGTAGTTTTTCGGCGCGAGGCCCTTCATACAGCCCAAATACAGCTTGCATAATCACCCGCAGGGTAATAGCTTGAGTAGCAGACCGAATATTAAAGGGTTTGCCTATCTGGTATTGGTTGATAACTTGCTTGGTGACATCGGTAATCACCTGACTATAATTCCGCATTCTTTCGCCGTGAAAGGGAGGCATTAACAACTGGCGTTGACGCTGGTGTTCTGCACCGCTAATGCTAATCACAGAATGCTTTCCCAGCAAAGGTTCAAACACCTTATTCAGATCGCCAGGGGCTTCTAATTCCTTGGTATCAGTTGTCAAAATTTGCTGTTGCGCTTGGGGGTTGCTGACAACCACCATAGGAGGCAGATTTTTGTCTAATCGGAGAGTAAAAATCTCGCCATAGGTTTTGGCACAATCCTCCATAAATAACATCGGATTAACAATCCAGCGCATCATCTGTACAACTGCTGGAGTTTGCGGCCCATTTGGGAATTTCATAAATTTTTTTCCGATTAAATATTTTTTGCTACTTCAACTAATTGAAATTTTGGTTGCCTGACCATTTAAAGTACTTATTCTAACGTTGCAAAAAAGCAATAAACTGTTACAACCTCGAAGATGTAAAATTTTGGTTAAATTCAACGAGCATCTACAGTTTCACTTCATCGTCAAAAGGTACTCAGCATGACTGCAATCTCCGCAAAGGCATCTTCAGCGCTTCCCAATTTTTCGGAAGGGATTCAATATTTTGGTGAAGCTTTACCAGATTTTGAAACTTATGGTGCAACACCTGCTATCGAATCGGGCAAAGTAGCGATCGCATCTCCCACAGAACCAAATGCAGTATATCAAACTTTACTTGCTGCCGATGCCCTGCGCTACCTAACTTTGCAAGTTACTGGTAGTAAGGCTTCTGGGCATCCCGGCGGATTCGCCAGCCAAGCAGAAGCTTACGCATCTCTTGTCATGCTGGGATACAAAAACATTATTACCGAAGTTGGACACCACGCCCCCGGATTTTATAGTGCCATGTTCTTGGATCGATCGCTAGAGGACATGGGAATTTTTACAGTCCAAGAATTGCGCGATCGCTTCCGAGAAAAGCACGGACTTTTAGGACACCTTTCTGGTTACATTCCCGGTATTCTCGCACCTGCGGGGCCTTTGGGACAAGGGCAACACTTTGCAATGGCGGCTGCACTCCTGCACAAAGATAAGTTATTCCCCTTTACAGTTGGGGATGGGGGATTGGGTGAGCCTTATATTGTAAGTGCGATCGCACATTTTCATACTGCTTATCCTGCTGTCACCAACTTTTTGCCGATATTAGTGTGGAACGGTTACAGCCAAGAACATCACAGCATGGTTTCCCTGAAAACCAACCCAGAGATGCAAGCATATTGGCAAGGTAACGGTTTTGATGAAGTGGTGTTAGTTGATGCCAAAGATTTCGACGATCGAGATCAGCCAGGGGATTACGTTGATAGTACTGCCTTTTCCTTTGAGAAACGCCTAGAATTTACTCAAGCAGTACTTTCTGGTATAGATAAAGCAGCGCGATCGGCACTGGGTGGTAAACTTACCGTCTTCATCATTAAACAACTCAAAGGTGCAGGAGTCCACGCGCGAGGTGCAAAATCCCACAACCTTTATCCTAAAGACACGCTAGATGCGCCTCATATTATTAGTGCATTGCAAACCCGTGCTTTGTCTGTGGAAGCTTGGCAATTAGTTAGAACAAATGCAGAACGCGCCGGTGGTGGCCCAGCAGGGAAAACTGTGGTGACAGAATTTGAATTTCCATTACCAGATTTAGGCGAATTACCTTTAGAAGAATATGCAGTTGGAGGTGAACCAAAAGTTTCCACAACTGCGATGGGACGATTAGTAGGAATAGTTGGAAATAAAGATCGAAATTTCCTTGTCACCAACGCCGATGGTAATGAAGCATCAGGAATTGCCAACATTAACCAAGCATTAAAGATTATCCATCCCACAACCGACGACTTATATAACCAAGCGCCAAATGGACAAGTTTATGAACCATTGAGTGAAGATGCTTGTGCTGGTTTAGCTGCGGGTTTAGCGTTAATGGGTGCGAGAACTTTGTGGTGTTCTTACGAATCTTTTGCCATCAACGGATTACCAATTTGGCAAACTGTAACCCAATCAATGGCAGAATTGCGCCGTCCAACTCCCTCGACTATTACTTTATTCACAGCAGGCGCATTAGAACAAGGGCGCAACGGTTGGACTCACCAACGTCCCGAAATTGAAGCTTACTTTGCTTCGTTGATGCGAAATGGAAATGTTTTCCCATTATTTCCGCCTGATGCTAATAGTATTCAAGCCTGTTATGATTGGGCATTGAAAACTAAGAATAAGGGAATTGTAATTACAGCCAGTAAATCGCCGTTACCAATTCGCACAACTTTAGAACAAACTCGTCAAGGGTTGCGCGATGGTGCAGTGTTATTACATGAAATCGCTGGCGATAAACAAGTTGTATTTGCTGTAATTGGCGATATGACATTAATGCCAGTATTTGAAGCTGCTGCTTTCTTGGAAACTGAAGGTATTGGTGCGAAGATTGTTTCTGTTATTAACCCCAGACGTTTGTATCGTCCCCACGATACAGCATGGGATATCTGTTCCGAACCTGATGGTGATTTCTTAGATGATGCGAAATTTGCCGAATTATTTGATGGCGATGCGCTAATTGCGGTTACTGGTGGTGCTGCGTCGATGCTAGAACCGATCCTGTTACGGAGTACAGCGAAGCGCGACACCTTTGCATGGAAACGTGGCGAAACTACCGCGAGTGCTGGTGAGTTGATGGCGTTTAATGGATTAACTGCTGAAGCGTTAACAAAACGTGCGATCGCATTAGTGCATTAAGCCTGAGTTTTGCAAGTAGAATAGTTCAATTTTTAGCCGCAGATATACGCAGATAGACGCATAGATATTGGCGTTTTAATACGTATATCTGCGGTTCTCATTAGGATTTTTATTTTGCAAGTATATAAATATTGAAAAAATAAAAAATCAATGAAAAAGATAATATTTATAACTGGTGTCACACGAATGAGAGAAGGATTTGTATGCATAAGTGGTTTGGATGAGATAGGTAAATTCGTCAGACCAGAAATTCACTATCCTGAAAGGCCAGGTATTAAAAAAGAGTTTCTTTATGTCCAAGGACAAGTAGTAATAAAACCTCTCGCTAAAGTAGAATTAGAGTTTTTAAATCCTGTTTCAAAATCAGTATTTCATACAGAAGATTGGGAAATTGATGGTAATATTCAGCCCAGATTAGTAAGTATACCTACTGACAGTGAAAAGTTAGCAATTTTTAATCAAAATACCGACTTTTCATTAGAATATGCCTTAGCTGAAGAATCACGTTCAATTGTTATTGTCAAAAGCCGTGAAATTCCTGAAATTGAAGTTAGGGTATGGGAAGATAAATTAAAATGTCATCTATCATTTTACGACGAGAGTGGTGATTATCATTGTCATTTACCCATAACAGATGTAAATTGGTTGGCAGCTTGTAAATATCTTTGGCAAACAGATAGAGTAAACTTAAAAGGAAGATTAACTAAAGCATTACAAGGAAAAGATATATTTATTAGAATTGGTATTACAAGAGAATGGAGAGGTCAAGTGTGGCGACAAATTTCTGGAATTTTTTCAGTTCCAGATTGGTTGAAAGGAAAATGTTTTGACGATTTAGGATATGATTTTAACGATTATGTATGAGAATAATAGAGCATGAAATCTAAAGATAATTTGATTCAGAATGAAAATTTTTTAATTTTATTTACTATAGGTCATTCCAACCTTAGCACTAATAAATTCTTAGAGCTTCTGAAAGCGAACGGTATTTTATGTATTATCGATGTAAGAAGTATTCCCCATAGTAAGTACAACAAAAATTTTGCCAAGGGTCATATTTCTTCAGAATTATCCCAACATGGAATTGATTATATTTGGATGGGAGATACTTTAGGAGGTCGCCGGGATGACTTAAAAAATTCTATAGGCTTTAGAGAAGATGACAGGTATGATTCAAATGAGAAATATAATAATGCAGTGTTAGAGCTTATGCATATAGGCTTTACTAAACCTACTGCTATAATGTGCAGTGAAGAAGACCCTCGTCGCTGTCATCGACATAAAATAATCGTTCATACTTTATTACACAAATTTCCAGAAAAGTACAAAATAAATAACATAAAAATCAGCCATATTCGTGCTAGTGGAAAACTCGAAGATGCCTCTTTAATTCAAATTTACTTTCAACCTTCACTATTTTGATGAATTCTTAAGATATGGAAATTATATATACTATTGGATTTACTAAAAAATCTGCACAACACTTCTTTGAATTATTAAAAAATGAAAAAATAGATTTAATAGCGGATGTCCGTCTCAACAACACAGGTCAATTGGCAGGATTTACTAAAAAAAAGGACTTAGAATATTTTCTCAGTCTTATAGAAATTAAATATGAACATTGGACTCACTTTGCTCCAACGAAAGACATACGTGATAAGTATCATACAACCGGGGAGTGGGAAGAATATCAATGTTCATATCGAAGTCTTATTAAAAATAGAAAAGCATTGGAACAGTTAAACAAAACTCTACTCAATAATCAAAGGATATGCTTGCTATGTTCTGAGCATACCCCAGAAAAATGTCATCGAAGAATTGCATCAGAAATGCTAGCTGATATGAGCAAGGGTATGAAAATAATTCATCTTTAGATACTATATAATATACTTAATACAGCTTTTGACTACGGCATAATACGGGAATAATTTTTTTTTAGCCACCGATTCAATCGTTAGGCACTCAAGAGAATAAATTTAGGAAGTATACATCGCATTGTTTACATTAATTTATCAGGAGCGATCGCGTCACCTCACCCAAGCTTAAAATTAGTCTATAATAGGGTCATCCCGAAAATTTTTCTCAATTTAGAAGTTAATTATGCTGATAAAATTTGAAGAAATATATAGAGATATTGATACTTTACCAGAAGAAGCTCAAATATTACTACTAGATTTTATTCAATTACTCAAAAAGCGTTATCCACAAACAGAATCAGAAAATCATAGTCAAGAAAAAAGTCTCTATGAAAAGTTTGATGAAATTGGATTAATTGGTTTTTGTTCTGTTGACGAAAATTTATCAACAACCTATAAAGAAGTTTTATCTAATACATTAGATAATAAATATGATCATCGTTGATACAGGATTTTGGTTAGCCCTTATTGATAAAAAAGACACCTACCACGAAAAAGCAAAACAGGCTTTAAAACAATATAATGAACCTTTAATTACAACATGGTGTGTTGTCACAGAAACTTGTTATCTTTTGCTAACTCGCAAGGGAGTTGAAGCTGAAATTATTTTTATAAATAGTCTGCAAGAAGAATTATTTACGATTTTTAATTTAGAACTTAACCATACTGCTCGAATTATTGAATTAATGAAAAAATATGCTGATCTTCCAATGGATTTGGCTGATGCTTCCCTAGTAATTTTAGCAGAACATTTAGGGCATGGACGCATTTTTTCAGTAGATCAGCGTGACTTTAATACCTATCGTTGGAAGCAAAGTTATCCTTTTGAAAATCTCCTATTTTGAAGTAATTATAAATTTATCAGCCGCGATCGCGCAATTTCTCTTCTAACAATAGGGCGTACTTGTATGCTGTGGAGTGAAACAATTACCACAGTTAAATAGCAAATAACATCTTCTGTGCAATGGCATAAAATGGCAAAAACTGCCATAATATAGAAAAACAGATTCAAAAACTAACCCTCGTGAAAAGTATCAATATTTCCTTACCTGACACCATGCGAGCTTATATAGAAGAACAGGTAGCTCAAGGTGGTTATAGCAGTGTTAGCGAATATTTTCGTGAATTAGTGCGACAAGACCAAAAACAGAGAGCTAAAGAACGTCTAGAAACAATGCTTCTGGAGGGATTAAACTCTGGGAATGCAACAGAAATGACTGTTCAAGATTGGGAAGATATACGTCAAACAATCCGAGAAAGAATGAACAAACATCAAGATGCAATTTAGCCGTGATGTTTGAAATAAAAAAAAGACCTCAAGTTATCCGGGACTTAATAGACTTAGCAACGTACATAGCACAAGATAACTTAAATGTTTCAGACCGCTTTTTAACAGCAGCCGAAGGAACATTTAAACAATTAGCAAAAACCCCGGCTATTGGAAAACCATGTAAATTTGTCCATCCAAATCTAGCAGAAATTCGACAAATATCTATCAAAGGATTTCAAAAATATCTTATCTTTTACCGCATCACTGAATCAGCAATTGATATTCTACGGGTCATTCATGGTGCAAGAGACATTGAATTAATATTTGATGAAGACTTAGAACTATAGCTTATCCTGCAAGTCATCAATTTTTTCCTGTAGTTAAGATTTTACACAAGGATGGAACCATGACTAACACTCAAAAGATGGTTCACTTAAACTTAGATTTGTCACCTGAACTAAATCAAATATTAGACGAATTAGCAAATAAAATAGGCACAAGTAAAAGTGATGTTTTGCGTCAGGCTATAACCTTGATGCAAATTATGGTTATAGCTAAAGAGGAAACCAAAAAATTAGGAGTTCCAGAAGCAAATCAATTGATACCGATTGGACGTAGATTTAGGAAGTATACATCGCAGTGTTCACATTAATTTATCAAGCGCGATCGCATCACCTCATTCAGGTTTAAAAGTTGTAGTTGTAGGTTGGGGAGCTACTGCGTTGGACGGGTTCCCCGGCTTGTACCCCTTCTCCTTCGGAGACGCTAGCGCGAACGGGGAAGGAAGCTACGCGCAGCGTCTCCGACACGAGAAGCAAGTGGCGTTTGAGGAACGAAACCCAACATTCCCGCCTCTGTTGGGTAACACTAAAGTTCAACCCAACCTACAGTTAAGATTTCCGTACTACACTTTAAAACCTGCAAAAGCAAATTTTGTTCGTACTAGGAAAAACTGTTTAAGCAGTTTCACTCACTAATCGCAGAATAAATTGGAGTGGAATTTCTACCCGATCGGAGCCATTATTTAGTTCATTGCCTAGTGCATCAATCGCTTGTTCTAGAAGATAGGCAAAAAGCAGCACATCTAGTTCTTCTCTTGTGTTTGGAAGGAAAGATTCTTGATTAGCAGTTTCTAAATAAGAGTTCAAAAAGCTAGTACTGACCCAGGTATACCAAAACTGTCCCCATTGTTCTATAAGGGGTAAATTTTCAGGCCGGATCATTCCAGATTCTTCTTGATAGCCCAGAGCTTGGTTAACTGCATAGTTGAAAGATAGTAACATTCCTGCTACATCTTGTAGAGGCGATCGCTTTATGCGTCGTTCACTTAAACTACGATCTGCTTTGCCTTCAAAATCAGGAATAATAAAGTCTTTTCCTGTGTAAAATACTTGCGCTAAATGGTAGTTTCCATGATGACGAGTCCGCAATGCAGTAATTTTTTGACCGACAACTAACTGAAAGCGTTCTAAGATTTTCTCTTGGCTATTAAGAACTTCTAATGCTAATAGTTGAGTATCGGTTGGCAAGTATTTTACTCGTTCTTTTAACAACCGAAATACTTGTCCAGTTAAGTTACGTGCACTTTGATATATCGAACGTTGATAAAGCGATGAAAAAGATTCTGGAGCAAAGTCTGAGCTATCTATATTTGTAGCCAGCGCTATATGGAATTCAGCTGTGGATTTACCCAATAGCTCAACACTTTGCAAGTAAGAAGTGATAGTTGCAATTGCCAATTCGGGAATCTCAATTCTCTGTAAATCCAACAAAGAACCTGATGGCAGAGGCACTTCGGCAATAGTGGCGTGTTCTGTGGTCACTAAATCAAAGTACTTTTGCAAACTATCAAGTGTGTAGTCCCAGCCACTACGGATATCTAAAATAAACTCTTGTAATATACCTATAGTCGTAGGTAGGGCAGTTTTATTGCCTGTTTTATTTGCACGGCGGTACTCTAAAGCACCAGCTAGGAAAACTGAGTTTTGCAAGCATTTTTTCTGGTATAGGAAACGCCGGATTTCTAAATCTGGGTGCAAACCCTCCTCGACTTTGCGGAAGAGTTTCAACAACAAGCGATCGCCATAAATTATATAAGTATTGGTTTGTTCTTCTTTATTCAGAACAGTCGGCTCATGATTGGTTAACTGTCGGCGCAATTCGGAGAATGAATCAGTAGTAGTGCCAAATAATTCTCCGGTTATCCCTTTATAAGAGTGATGATTAGCGATCGCATCATCTAGCAGTGAGGTGAGAAAGTTTTTGTCTGCTAAAGCATCAAATAAAATTCCAACTTCTTGAGTGTTGGGTGGAGGAGTGTCTATTTTGCCTTGCACCTCAAGCCGTGCAATTATAGCTTGCGGCATTTCTGCCAAAAGATGCGTTGCTTGCTCACCTTCTGCATAGGCAAGAAATAACAGATAAGTTTCGTGGTTTCCCTGGCTATAATCTACCTGCAACCAAACAATTTGAGCTATCTGCTGGTTATAGGGTAAAGAAATCGCTTCAATGATTTGTACTGATTGTACAGTCTGAGTTTTGCCGCCAAACCAGCTACAGGTATAGAGGTAATCCCGCAGTGTTGATTCTAGAACGCTTTTTGACTCTCGTTGCCCAATCACATTTTGCCATGAACCATTTACCAGCAGAGTTACTAAATCTGCTTGGGGTTTAGGCTCTTGAGTTGAGCTAGGTTTACGTTGTAAGGTGAACCAGTAAAACCCGTAAGGACTTAAGCTGAGGAAATAGGGCGATTCTGTAATCGGTGGAAACTCAGTGGAACCAAAAATTTCTATTGGTATTAGTCCATTGAAGGCTGATAAATCTAACGCCACCGTTTGTACGTAACGAGATAAATTTGCTACTACTAAGACATCTTCTTCAGAGGTAATCCGGCTGAAGGCAAAAACTTTGCGATTATTAGACTGTACCAATTCAAAACGCCCTTCACCCAATGCCGCAAACCGTTTGCGAGTAGCGAGTAAACGTTTCATCCAATACCAAAGAGAATTGCTATTAGTCCGTTGGGCTTCGACGTTGAGTGCTTCGTAGTGATATTCTGAGTCAACGATGACGGGTAGATACAAGCGTTGCGGGTTGGCGCGACTAAAACCAGCGTTGCGGTCAGAACTCCACTGCATAGGTGTGCGAACACCATTGCGATCGCCTAGATAAACGTTATCTCCCATGCCAATTTCATCACCGTAGTAAAGTACGGGGGTTCCTGGCAGAGATAACAGTAAACTATTGAGTAACTCAATTTGGCGGCGATCGTTGCCCAAAAGCGGCGCTAATCGGCGGCGGATGCCTAAATTTACCCGCATCATTGGGTCTTGTGCATAGGCCCCATACATAAAATCGCGATCTTCATCTGTCACCATTTCTAGAGTCAGTTCGTCATGGTTGCGGAGGAACAATGCCCACTGACAGTTATCAGGAATCGATGGAGTTTGCTGAAGAATATCTACAATCGGGAAATTATCTTCCATCCGCACTGCCATAAACAAACGCGGCATTAGGGGAAAATGAAAGTTCATGTGACACTCATCACCTGCACCGTAATACTCGGCTGCATCTTCAGGCCATTGGTTCGCCTCAGCTAGTAACATCCGGTTAGGAAATTTCGCGTCGATATGCGATCGCAACTCCTTCAAATACGCATGGGTTTCAGGTAAGTTTTCGCAGTTCGTTCCTTGCCGTTCGTAGAGATAAGGCACAGCATCCATGCGTAGTCCATCTACACCCATCTCCAACCAAAAATCTAGAACATCAAATACTGCCTCGCGCACCAAGGGGTTGTCATAATTCAAATCCGGCTGATGGGAATAGAAACGATGCCAGCAATAAGCTTTGGCAACTGAATCCCAAGCCCAGTTAGATGTCTCAAAATCTTGGAAGATAATTCGCGCTTCTTGGTATTTTTCAGGAGTATCACTCCAAACATAAAAATCTCGCTCTGGACTTCCTTTCGGGGCGCGACGTGCTCTTTGAAACCAAGGATGTTGGTCAGAGGTATGGTTAATAATTAATTCTATAATTACACGAATACCGCGCTGATGAGCAGCGCTCAAAAACGCTTTAAAGTCTTCTAACGTGCCATAGATAGGATTGATACTAGTATAATCGGCAATATCGTAACCATCATCTCTGAGTGGTGAAGGAAAAAAAGGTAACAACCAAATGGCAGTAATACCTAAATCTTGTAAATAGTCTAGTTTTTCTGTCAGCCCTGGAAAATCACCAATACCATCACCATTACTGTCAGCAAATGTGCGAACACCTAATTCGTAGATAATTGCATTTTTGAACCATAATGAGTCATCTTTCAAGTTGGAGTTTGGCATTATTTTAAAAAGATATGCGATCGCATATCCAATAGAACTATATTTTTACTTGATACAATCGCTGAGATTATCAGCTTATTTATCTTACACGAGTAATGTTTACGCTTTCTTACTTAAGTAATGAAACTACCAAAGGAGCTATATTTAGTCATAAATAATCATACCAACTGCGTATATACATATAGCAGTTTTCATTTGCATGAAGTACAAAGTTACGGGTTTTGAGGCAGGAGGCAGAAGCTTTTTATATCTGATGCTCCCGTACTGCATTTTTAATTTCACTTAAAAACCAACCTGCTGTATAATTTTTCTTTCCGGGTGGAAAAATGTAACAAAACTTATTGTAAACTATAGCAATCCTAAATGAGGAGCAAATTTATATTTGCAGCATCACTGTTGCTGAGTTATATTTTGATGCTTATAATTTTCAACGAGTAGTGGAAAATTTAACTCGTGCAGAAGAATTTATTCAAAACTTACCCGTTGTACCTTTAACCGATCCTGCTCTAAGAAAGTATGGTGAATTAAAAGCAGAACTTCGTAGAATAGGACAAACTATTGCTGAATTTGATTTACTAATTGCTAATGTTGCAGTTGCAGAAAATTACACTTTAGCAACAAACAATACTCGTCACTACAGCCGTATTTCTAATTTACGGTTGAAAAACTGGATTTCATCTGAAAAATATTAAGTCCTGTTACACTTTTGACTTAACTGCTTGCTGTGATGCTTGTATCTGAGGCAAACTCCAGTCGGGACGCAAGCTAGCGGCGTTGCGTAAATAAATATGATGAATTGAGGCGGAGGTTGGCAGATAAGCGTGAATTAAGAAGCGAATACAGCGCTGTAAGCTGCCTTCGACGTGCATTTGCTGCACATCCAACATAGCCACATTATCCCAACCAGGACGCGCTCTTGCGATCGCAGCTGGAAAAACTGCATCCAAATCGCGTGTCACTGAAAAAGTCACACTAATGATGTCCGTTGGCTGGAATTGATTCCGATTTTCCAGTTCATCTAGTAGTTCTGTCACCACTTCTCGGATTGTCTCAACAGTATTTTCTGAAGCGGTTGTTGCTCCGCGAATAGCCCGCATTTGCCAGTCCACGCCAAAATCCTCCTTAAAACACAAAAGTGAGGAGTTAAGAGTTGAGAATGAAAAGTTAGGATTTTTAACTCCTAACTCCTCACTCATAACTCCTAACTCATATTTAGGGTCGATATAACCACAGAGGTAAACCGCTAGTAGACATTTCAAATTCGAGCCAATCAATACCAGCCCCAATTCCTGATGAAAACTGACGACTTCCTGGTATAAAGCGACTCAATAAGGGTTTACGTTCTTCTAGGGTATAGCAGAGAGTTTTTTCTGGATCGAGACCAACCAGTTCTGCTGTCCAACGACGGGCATCTTCTTCTGTGCCCAAGCGGTCTACAACACCCAAAGCTAGGGCTTGCTGTCCAGTAAAAATCCGACCATCGGCGAAACTTTTTACAGCTTCCACCGTTAAAGAACGGCCATCAGCTACCGTTTGGACAAACTGCTGATAACTTGTGTCAATCAACTCTTGCAGGATGCTTTCTTCTGGTTCGGTCAGTTCCCGGTCAAAAGCCAAAATGTCTTTGTAAGGGCCAGACTTAATTACCTGGAAGGAAACACCAATTTTTTCTAGCAAGCGTTCCAAGTTATTCCCACGCAGAATCACACCAATGCTACCCGTAATTGTACCTGGGTTGGCAACGATGTGTTCGGCTCCCATACCGATGTATACTCCTCCAGAAGCCGAAATATTGCCAAAGCTAGCGACAATTTTGATTTTCTCGCGTAAACGCTTCAGGGCACTGTAGATTTCTTGGGAATCTCCGACTGTACCGCCAGGACTATCGATACGTAGCAATAATGCCGGAAACTTTTTTTCTTCTACAGTTTTCAGGGCTTCTAGGACGCGTTTGCGAGTAGCACTGGCGATCGCACCAGTAATTTCAATCCGCGCAATTTGTTTTCTAAACTTGGGCTTAAACGGCCAAACCATGAGCTGTCAACATACCTCGTAATAAATTCAATATAATATCCCCAACGGTCAGACGACCTGCTTTCCTCTGTTAAGAAACATGAGCAGGCATTGTGTTCATCAGAATTTTAAGGAAATTTTTATATTTTTCAGTGAGTTTTATTTGATATTCTCGATTAATACTAATCAAATCCTCAAAGATTGCAGCTAGCATAAAATGCCAAACTCTAGTTTAGCGTTAACCTGATGATTTAGAAAGGCTATTTTAGCTATTTTGCAAAATTAAAACTTCTCAATGCCTTGTTATTCCGGCTTTTTGAATGTTTGAGGACTGGTTTTACTTGCGTTCGCGCACGTTTACTAGTTGTCAGTAATTAATAACTAATAACTAATGAATATATAAATATTTAATCAATTACTTCAACACTCAATTTAATTAATCCAAATTCATTCAGCAACACTAATCTCTATTTAGGTTATAGACTAGTAGTACTTTCACTCTGGGAAATATCACTTTTTCCTGTCTTCTACAGCCCCATAATCTCCTGATGAAGCGATTTAACTACTTAAGAATCTATTCGTAAAATTTGATACCGATAATAGACAAACATATCAAACAGTGCCCCAACGAAACTACAGGTTAAGCTAATTACAAATAATCCGCATAGGGGAGTTCCACTGCCGAAGGTGGCGAGAAAATGGATAATCTGAGTTGCGATCGCCTCAGTGAAGTCTTGTAAGCCAGGGAAGTGCCCAATGAGGGATAGAACGAGCAATCCGCCGCCAACGAAAAACATGGGAAGGACAAAACTAAAAATGATTGTGAGTAGTAGAGAGCGGAGAAAGTTAGTGAAAATAGTCATTTAAGACAAACTCCGTGAGTAGAGATGACAAGAGCAAGATAGCGGTTTGTCATTTTCTACAATACGAGCGATCGCTCCAGAGCAGCGAATCTGTCAAAAATCTTAAGTTTTCATTAAAATAAAAGGCTAGCAGTTACAGCCCATGCTGGGGATCAAAAAAGTGGCTGAAATCTACAAAAGCCTTGTAAAATAGACTTTATAGCCAAGAGTACTACTTATTTATTGCTTTGAAGCACGCTTAAGAACAGCTTTATTTTCTGAGAACATCTTTAATCTAAGTTAATATTTAGCCTCCTTGAGGAAGTGGGGAGCAGGGGAGATGAGGGAGATGAGGGGACAAAGGGACAAGGAGATAAACAAAACTCTTAACTTCTAACTCTTAACTCCTAACTCAGCACTCAGCACTCCTAATGCCCCATTCCCCATTCCCATGACTTCCGCTATTCTTAAGGCAGTTACCGAGTTAGCTACAGAACATTGAACCAGACTACATCCAAATCCAGTTTAGGGGAATGGAGTCAGCGGCTGCTGGCGGCGATTTTTCTGGGTGGGCAAGTACTAGTTCACCTATTGAGAGGCAAAATCCATCGGCGCAACACCTTAGAACAAATGGCAGCAGTTGGGCCAGATTCCTTATTTATTGCCCTATTGACGGCTATTTTCGTTGGCGCAGTGTTTACCATTCAGGTGGCGCGGGAATTTATCAACTTTGGCGCCGGAAACATTATCGGCGGAGTCCTTTCTGTAGCGTTGACACGAGAACTCACTCCTGTGTTGACAGCAGTGATTTTGGCCGGGCGAGTCGGTTCTGCTTTTGCAGCAGAAATCGGTACCATGCGAGTCTCAGAACAAATCGATGCCATGTTGATGTTGAGAACAGATCCAATTGATTATCTGGTTATCCCCCGCGTTCTTGCTTGCTGTTTCATGCTACCAATTTTAACCCTTCTGTCTTTGGTGACAGGGATGTTCGGAGGATTTTTAGTTGCGACAAATATCTACAACCTGTCTGATACGGTATTTCTCGACTCAGCCCGTAACTTTCTTGGCATCTGGGATATTTTTAGCGCCATGATTAAAGCTTGTTGTTTTGGCATTTTAATTGCTGTAATTGGTTGCAGTTGGGGGTTGACGACAACAGGAGGTGCCAAAGGTGTAGGACAGTCAACTACAACAGCTGTTGTGACTGCCTTGCTGATTATATTTGTGAGCAACTTCTTTCTTTCTTGGTTAATGTTTCAGGGGACTGGCAGTGCATTCATAGGGCTATAAAAGTTAGAAGTGAGGAGTTATGAGTTATGAGTTAAAATTCCTCACTCTTAACTCTTAACTCTAACTTCTAACTCCTGACTCCTAAAATAGGAGAGATGCCTAATAAACAAAGCAGGATTTAAGACTGTGACCAGTTCATTTGCTTCTAACTCCACATCAACTGTGGAACTCAAGCCTAGTTACAACATACCGATAGTGTTAGTGATTGCCGCAATTCCACTATTGTTGGTACAACCTTGGGTAGGCTCCGTTTTCACGCTGTTTGGTTTGTTTCTCATGTTTCAGGCGTTAACGCTGCGTTTGCAATTTACCGCTACTGACTTAGATATTTACAGAGGCGAAAAATTGATTCGACGCTTTCCCTACCAAGAATGGCAAAACTGGCGGATCTTTTGGAATAGAGTCCCCATTTTGTTTTACTTTAAAGAAATTAAAAGTATTCACTTTTTGCCGATTTTATTTGACCCCAACACCTTGAAAACTTGTTTAGAACAACGTTGTCCGCGTATTTAGTGCTGATTGCCATCTGTTCTGAGTCGTTTTGATATAGACTCAGAACTCAGCACTCATGCTCAGGACTTTTATGGCAGGTCAATTGTAATATTTCTGAAAGCTATTTATTCGCGTCATAGGAATTACACTATTGTTTATGAACCCAGAGGCATCTCAAACCCCAGAACCAATTGATGAGCGGTTGACAGAAAAACCAGAAGAGAACAATGCAGTTGAACATCCAGTAAATCCATCAGTTGAGTCAGTGGTAGACACAAAAGCCATTAGCTCATCAGAGGACTACACAACTTTTGAGCCACTCATTTCCAATGCAGAAGTGGTAGATTCTACAGTAGAGCTAACAGAAAATTCAAATGGCGAGTTTGTAGCGCAGTTAGAAGTAGAAAATGTCGCTCTGGGGTCTGAAATAGGATCGGGAAATAATTCACTATATGCAGAAGCAGAGCAGCGAGTAGCAGAGTTGCAGAGTGCTGAAGCAGTTCTCAAGTCAGAAATAGCCAAGCTGCAAGCTTCTTACGAAAAGCTTCAGACACAGGTGAGTGAAACTCAAACCTCACTGGGGCGAATCGTGCAAGAGTCGCTGGTGCAGTTAGAACAACGTAAACAAACCCTGCAAATTTCTGTAGAACAACTAGAACGCCGTCAAGAACGTATCCGCAATGAGATGCGAACTACTTTTGCTGGTACATCCCAAGACTTGGCAATTCGGGTGCAAGGTTTTAAAGACTATCTCACGGGTAGCTTACAGGATTTGGCCTCTGCTGCTGAACAGCTGCAACTAACGCCAAGTGTAGTGGAACGAGAAAAACCAGCTGTAAAAGAGCCTAAACCAGCTGAACCCCAACCTGGAATACCTCAATTTGCCCAACAGCAGTTTCAAGATACGACAAAGCAAATTCGCCGCCTCATTGACCAATACCGCAATAAACCAGATTACTACGGGCCACCGTGGCAACTACGCCGTACCTTTGAACCAATCCACGCTGAACGAATCTCCAACTGGTTTTTTACCCAAGGAGGACGGGGTGGTTTGCGGACAATGGGTAGCCGGTTACAAAATATTTTGATTGCCTCAGCTGCAATTTCGATATTACACAAGCTGTATGGCGATCGCGTCCGTACTTTAGTCTTAGCTAATACACCGGAGCGATTAGGTGAATGGCGGCGCGGCTTGCAAGATTGTCTAGGAATCGGTCGCCCAGATTTCGGCCCAGACCGGGGTGTGGTATTATTTGAGGCGTCTGACGCTCTCGCTCAAAAAGCAGACCGATTGACGAAAGCCAATCAATTGCCTTTAATTATCATTGACGATTCAGAAGAGCAAATCAGTTTGTCACTGCTGCAATTTCCCTTGTGGTTAGCTTTTGCTCCTGACCCCAAAACCATGAGAAACTATGATGATGACTTTTAAATGAGTCATTAGTCATTAGTCATTGGTCATTGGTCAAGAGTAATATCTCTTGACTTTTTTGAATTTTGAATGCGTGAATTTTGAATTTTATTATGACTATTTGGTTAACTCTGTGCGGAGCAATTGTGGTCATCGCTTACCTGCTGGGTTCTTTTCCCACTGGCTACATTGCTGTGAAGCAGTTAAAAGGTATTGATATTCGGCAAGTTGGTTCAGGTTCTACTGGCGCAACTAATGTACTAAGAACTTTGGGCAAAGGGCCAGGAGCATTCGTTTTAGTACTTGATTCCTTGAAGGGAGTATTAGCGATCGCTCTAGTTTATTGGTTGTTCAACTTTGAACCAATTAAAAATTATATCCCTCCAACGGTAGATGTACAACTATGGCAACCGTGGTTAGTCACAATATCTGGGTTAGCTGCCATTCTGGGACATAGTAAATCAATTTTTTTAGGCTTTACTGGTGGTAAATCCGTTGCTATCAGCTTGGGAATTTTGTTGGCAATGAGTTGGCAGATAGGTTTAGCAACAGCGGGTGTGTTTGCCGTCGTTGTAGCAATATCGCGAATTGTTTCTTTAAGTTCAATTGTAGGTGCGATCGCAGTTTCCATTTTCATGGTAATTTTGCATCAACCCTTACCCTATATTCTGTTTGGGATTGCCGGCGGGTTGTATGTGATTTTGCGCCATCGCACTAATATCGAACGACTGTTTGCGGGAACGGAGCCAAAAATTGGGCAACCTGTAGCGACAGAACCCGAACAAAGTGCATCATAGGTAAACGAGAGCCAAACTCAAAACTCATCTCTCAGAAGGAGAGAGCTTCTTTCAAAATTACTGTATTGATATTTTAGGCTTACGAACGAACATTGCCTTTAATTAAACGGTGGAAAAGGCGGCAAGGCCACAAAAAAGCTCCACAAATACTCACTGAGGCGATGGCGGCCAGAACTCGCCAACTTGAACTAAACTCAGTGTCAGACTCTGAAGGATGAGCTTGTGTGTTTTTAGCTAGTTCTGGCATTGAATGAGATAGCTGACTGGCTGTACTCACCCCTTCAATCGCTGCTCCAATTAGATAAGCTACTAGGGCAATTACTAGCCAGTTATTCATAATATTCCACTGTTTCAACTCTGAGCGTATGCTTGGTAGCGAGCAATCATTTGATTTTTCGGACTAATGATTGCCGCCTTGCCCTAAAGATAATCGACCTTCAGCCGTATCACGAATTAGAGGCAGTTTAGATTTTATGTAAGTATTGAGCGTGCTATCTGCCTGGGAATCAAGCCCTTGCTTCGCTTTTAACTGCTGGAGAAGCAATTGTACTAAAGCAGCATCGTCAAACTGGAGCAGGGTGTTGACCTGGGTAGACTCGATTACAGCCCAAAGCTGTTGCATCATTTTCGCTGTCACCATGAGTCTGTAACCTCTTAAGCTTTTCTTTATATTTACACGGATTTGGAAATTGTGGTTAGTTTTTGTCTGAAGATTTATAAAGATGTCGGCTAAAACTGCCTGAGTCAGTTAAATCTGTTAAGTTATAGCGTTTTTCAATTGATTGCACTATAAGATTAGCTCACACGTCATCTTAACCGTGCTACGTAAAGAAAGAAAACTGCCCAAAGACTTAAATTTTTCCTAATACCGTTTTTTTATAAAGCAGCGCCAAATCCTAGATTTTTTTTCAACGCATAGGCGCTTATCTACGAGACGCTACGCGTAGCTTGCTTCCACGAAGTGGTACGCCTTCCCGCAGGGTAGGTACACGGAGGTTAGCGCATAGGCGCTTATCTACAAGACGCTACGCGTAGCTTGCTTCCACGAAGTGGTACGCTTTCTTGCAGGGTAGGTACGCAAAGGTTTTCTTAAGATAATTCGCTATCTCCCAAAATAATTAGGCGCATTTTCTTAGAGAATTGGTATAACCGTTTTTTAGAAGCAGGGAATTATAACAGGGCTTTCGATCGGCCACAATGCAGATATACGTAGATATTAATGCTTTTTTTGAGGCGAAACTTCTGTGGCTATCAGGTAATTTTGCTATAACTTTATTGTAAAACTCTCGAACAAGCTCCTTCCTGTCCAGAAGGATCGGGAAAAATTGCTAAGGTGTGATATTCAGGATTATCTGTTTTATATATCACTTTAAAAGTATACAACTTGTTTTTACCTTGCGCTTCGGTAACAACTGTTAAAAGTGTATTGCTAGTGGGAGGAAGTCCAGGTATGTCCAGTTTTTGAATTCGTCTGAGTTGAATTACATTTGCTGCGGAGTTTTTACAATCTCCTGAGTTATTATTAGCTTCTTGACCGAACTGCATACATACTGGCCCATCAAAATCCATACTTACCTGTGATGGGTCATTTAACCAAACTTTTTTAATTACTTCTCCAGCCGGAATAAAACTTAAGTTTGTTCCTTGTTGATACCAGACATCAACCGTAGGTACAAGTCCCCCTAAACCTTGTGCTTGACAGGAAAAGATGGAACGCAGAACGGCGTTATTAGCTACAGCACGACTTACCACCCAGAACATAGCAACCGAGAAAATTAAGGAAGCTATAGGTAGGAAATAAGAACGTTTTGGGTTATTTCCTGACAAATTAATATTCTTTTTCATGATTGCAAATATCTAAAATTGCTATAAATATTACCCCTTAAAATTGAGTTGGTTGATTAACGTATATTTCAATATTTGTGCCTGCTGCTAAAAACCACACACCACCTTGCTGTTGCATTTGGGCGATCGCCTGTTGATTGCGTTGGGCAATTTGAGGTACTACAGAGTTCATACCACCTTCCAAAACCGCAGCTCCAAGATTGCGTCTGTTGTCAGTCTCACTAACAAGACCAGTGGAGGTGCTGCTGGTGGTATCGTTCGGGTTTTCGGTGTTAGTGTTGGGAGATGTTGATGTTATCGAATATGGCACAAGTTTTGTATCAGGGCGATTTATTAACTCTGCTGCCTTAGCAATACCTCCCAAAGCGAATAATCCTAGATCCATTGATGCTATGGACGAACTTTGACCGGGATATTTATTTGCGATTAAAGGTTTACCTTGAGTACCGCGAAGAATAATTGCATTGTTAGGTAAGCTTCGTTCTACAGGGTTGCCATTATTTTGGGAGATAACCTTGACTACGTTCATCTGCAAAAGACCTTGTTCGGAAAGCGAACCAATTTCAGCTAAAAATTCGGTGTTTGCAGGTAGAGCGATCGCACCATCGGTAGATTTTAGTGGTTCTTTCAATCGGATCACAAATACGTTTTTCGCTTCTTCTGCATCACCACCACCGCCTGATTTATTAGTAGTTTCTCCAAATATTGCTGTCGCTAACACAGCTTTAGCACTACTCCCAACTGCTACAGATTTCTCTCCCTGCGGTTGAGCTTGGCTTACCGCAGAATTTTCCGGTTGTGGGGTGTTTTGTTCGGGATTGGGATTTGTTGCCTCTTGCTGTGGCGGCGCATTGGTTGCAGGTTCCAAAGTAGCTATGTTACTAGTAGGTTGATTGCTAGGATTTACTTGACCGTAGCTACCTAACTTTGCTAACCTTGCCCACTCTGCAAATGGGCTTGGTGGAGATGGTGGAGTTACTGGAGCTACATTAACTACTGGTTGAGTGGGGTTCACAACTGGTGGCTGAGGCGATCGCGAAGGTTGAGAAGTAGGTACTCTAATGATCCGCTCAACTGTCACTGTCCGAGGGACGTAAGCTGTTGGTGGGGGTGTTGGGATCGCTTTTTGGCTAACTGAGGGTTGTCGTAAAGCTACTATCGGCGTTGATTTGGCAATTCTCAGCTGTTGTTGGGCAGCTTTCACCATCTGTGCTTGTTCTGTCAGAGCTAATTTCGTTTTGAGAGTATCTACTTGGGCTTCCATCTGTTGAGATATGGATTCATCAGTAGGCTGCTCTTGCACTGGTGGAGAAACAATAGTTTTTGGCTTTTGATTGCTACCACTGAACAACTGAGACAAAAACACACCACCTACCAAAACGATCGCTAAGGTAGCAGCCCCTACCAAGCCTAACTTGGCAAAGGGATTAGATGAGAGTGCTTGCTTGGTCTGAACTTCTTGTGGAAGAGATAGCGACTCTGGCGGCGTTGCAGAGTCTTCTGATTTTTCAGTGTCACTAGAAGAATCTTCTTCAAAGCCGACCAACTTTGACATCCGCGATTCCCAATCTACAGATTCTACTTCTGGTTGGCGATCGTCGGTAGTTAGAGTAAATCCATTTTGGGGAGGCGTTTCGGCAGGAATTGAGTATCGGGTCATGGTAGAGCCTTGTTTGGATTTCCAGAACAATTATTATCTTTAATTTCACATATATTATAAATTTCTAATCTGGCTTCCCCAAGGCGGTAAGCTGCAAACTGCGACGGTAGTGCTGCATTTGGTAGTGAAGTTACAGGTCGATCTATTGCTCTAACTAAAATTTGTTTATTAAAGGAAACTGATTTCCCTAATTTATCATAACTGTTAAAAATTAATTGATTGGCAAGTATCTCTACTTTCCAGCTTCCATTACTTATTTCTTGAGGTTGAGAAACTTTTTGGATTACTAAAACATTCTCAGCTCCTCGATTAACATTTTCAAATTGGCTATCTGGATTTAAATTAGTAATTTCTGACTTCATTTTATCTTTAAAATCATCAGCTACCAGTTGTGAAGTAATTTCCCAGACTTGTGTTGGCGGCTGTTGTTGTGACCAGGTAAGCATTAAACTCATAGTTTCACCCACAAAGCGCCGAATCGTCTCTGGTTGCCGCTCTAAATTGGGTTGGGGGTCTACCGTTATCGCATGACCATCAACAAGTTGCACTAAACTTTGAGGTGTGAGTTGTCGGCCTAACTGTTGTAACATAGACCAGTGAAATATTAGTAACAGTAAGGTAAATACATGTAAACCAAAGGTTCCTACTGCCAACAACGGTAAAGGGCTATTTTTTTTATTATTTTCTGGTTTGAGTAATTGCATTAATAATGAATCGTATAAATTGAACTATCTTAATGTAAAAAATCGATTATCTGATAAAACTATCAGATGTTTGTCCAGTTATGCATTGTTGTGATTGATTTTTGTTCGGATTGTAGTTATCTAGCAAACATAAATTCCGAATTTCATAAATTTCTAGTCTATCAGCACGGACACTATAAATTGCTTTTTGCAAGTCGGTGCTATTGTCGGCTTGGGGATTAGCAAAATAATCTGCTGCACGTACAAGGAAATCTTTATTAAAAGGAGTTATAAGTCTTGCACCACCAACTCGGTTTTTTTGAACTAAGTCAGCTACCATACCCACTTGCCACTTACCTGGTGCAATTTGTTTTGGCGGATAAACTCTCTTAATTACTAGTTGTGAAGTCATCGCTTGGTTGGGATTTTCCGAGAAAACTTCTGGCGGTGTCATTTCTGCAACTGTGCTTAAAAAACCTTTGCGAAAGTCTTCTGATAAAGCAAAACTAGCTACCCAACTGCTGGTAGTAATTTTTTGGCTACCACCTTGAGATGTGTTAATCAGTATTCCTAAATCTGGTTTGGGGCTTGCGACTTCTTCAATATTTTGTGGTGGTAAGGTTCCAGACCAGCTAAACATTGATATCATCGTTTTGCTGATAAATTGGCGAATTGCTTCTGGTTCTCTTGCGAAATCATCAATATTAGCTACTGGTTTACCATTGATTAATTGCACAAAGTTGGGAGGTTTTCTCAAACTCAGTTGGCGAATATTTAGCCCTTGTAATAAGAATAAAAATAAAACTAATATATGTAAACTGAAGGTTGCGATCGCAAAAAACGTTAAAACACTTGCCGGTCTTTGTCTTTTTTCTAGTAAACGCACCATTTCCTCACCTCCTACTGCAAAAACTTCAGCTATTATATATGATGTTTTGCATATACTTACTAGTTACAACACCTGTAACTAGTTTATTAATTTTGAATTTTGAATTTTGAATTTTGAATTTACTATATCCTCTCTTTAACTAAAGAAGCCGTACTGTTAATTGCGCTGAAGACTGCAAAACCACCAGCAGCAGCCACAATTAAAGATAAAATTGGTGCTAAAATTCCCAGAAAAATTATGAACCACATTAAATCTGGATCGACATTAGCATTTTGACCTGGGCCATTGACAATCACTGCGGCAGTTAGCACAGCGATAATATTGAATGAAATTTTGGCGATTCCAATAGATAAAAATCCAGTCAGCCATGCAAAAATCGGTTTGCCAGCTACAGGTAGCAAAGATCCACCTACAGCTATTGGCCCTAAAGCTGCTATTAACAACATAGTAGCCTCTATCAAATTCTGAAAGGCATATTGTAAGGAAACTAAAAAGTTTTTGATGCTCGTTTGCACTGTAGAACCTAACAGAGAATTAAAAGAGGTTTCTGATACAATGCCAGTACCATATCTGATATTATCTACCTTAGTTTGTAGTCTATTTATCCAGTTTTTATTTCCATAAGTCTCTCTATATTTCTGCCAGAGAACGTTAACTTTTTCAGCAGCTTTCACAAAACATTGACTTTGTTGTTCGCCAGTTAACGATTGGCAAGGACGTAGTAAAGAACCAGCTACTTCTTCAGCAACACTCATATTCAATGCTTGCTGATATATATTATTTGCATCTGCTGAAACTACTACTTGCTGATTCACACCGTTTAAAAAATTTCGCACTCCTAGCGTCAAATTAGACAGTATACTTCCATTGCCTGAATTACTTAAAAGTACTACCACAATAAAAGGCCAAATTAAAGCTGATATGGGACGGGTATATTCGTAGGATATTAAGTCTTTGAGGAATTGTATCATAAAAAATAACAACGTTCCTACAGCGAAAAAAATACCCAGATTTGTCAGCGCTCCATACAAGTTATTACTGGTGTTATTTTGTAATAAATCCAGCCATTGTTTGTCCCAACCTTCGGCAATACTTTGGGAAGTTGCGGCACCACTATCGATAACCTGATCGATACCTACTTGGGCAAAAATTAGTTTAATAGCAAGTTGCATTTTGAGTTTATCGGCTGTTTTTTGATATTTAGTAGGGTACGTTAGGAAGGTAACGCATTCTACAAACTTTTTTTAGATTTTCTGTTGGCTTGTCATAAGTTAAAGGATTTTAAAAGTTATCTGGAAAGTTAAAGTTTTTTTAGTTTCAAATCCTTATTATTAACATTCCTGCCAAACAAATCTAGTTGAGAAGTCGCTCGTAAAAGTCGCGCTGCTTCTGTAGATGTTTCTATTCTGCGAGCGCGATTCGCCTCTTCTGCCTGCTGAGAAATATTTGCCAAATTTAAGTTGGAATATTGTAAAGTCTGATTATTTTGTAATGTCTGACCAAATGTTTCAGCTACAATTTTTATTTGTTCCTGTTGAATTTTCATCATTTGCAATTGACTAGCACCCAGCAATTCTGCCAATCCAGAAATAGCATTTGCTGCTACATTTGCTGATGCACTTGCTGCTGGATTGGCGGCTTGTCCTGCCTGAGGAATATTAGACTGAATTTTACCGATTAATGCATTATTGCTACCCTCAAATTCCTGGGCAAATCCCTCAATATCTTCCAGAGATTTTTCTGTATTTTCTAACTTTAGTTTTGTCCTAGTTTGTCCATTTTTACCAAGAACACCTACCGCTACTCCACGGGTAATTATACGATTAAGTTCATTACTAACTAAATTTCCCCGTACTGCTGCATTATTCTCAAAGCGACTTGATTTAGCATCTGAATTATAAGAGTAGTTAATTGAATCATCACGAATTTTTTGTCCCGCAGCAACGGGGTTAGGTATCTTCAAATCTCCTTTGGCACTGTCAATAGCAATTTGACTCTGGCCTTGTTCTAAAGGATTTAAGGTATTTTTCAAATTATTATGTTGAAAGTAATCTTGCATATCTTGGGAATATGATTGAAAGTCAGTCCAAACCTGGCCTAATCCGCCCGTCTGAATTTGTGCAACTACTGGTAATATTGCCAGAGATAGCAAGGTAAAAGTAAAAATGGTAGTTTTTCGCATATATCTGTGCCTGAAAAAGGTAGACTACATTATATAGTGAGGTAAAAATTTAGCTTTTGAACCGTGCTGATTTTGGATTTTGGATAATAGAATTAGTTTTTCGGTTTAATCCCCAACGCTATTCTAAAATCTAAAATTCCTAAGCTACAACCCAAGAATGGGTGCAGTAAATCTAAAAGACGTTGCTAACTCGCTAATGCTATACTATCAAAAATCTAAAATCACAAATGGTTTGACTCACTATTAACTACTTACATAATTCAATTAACTACTACGTAGAGTAGCCACTAATTGACGCGCAAACGCAGAAATTGCTTCATATTTATCGCTGTGAAGTTGCATCATTTGACTACGTGCAGTTTGTTCGTAAGGGTTATTAGCAACTGCTGCCAATTGTTCGTAACCTGGATAGTAACGACAGAATGTATAAGTACCGTTATCATCTAATAGCCATTGGCTATAAACGCCTTCTTTGCGCGGAAAAAAGCTTTCTGAGGCATTACGAGAAATAACTTGGCGGGGATATTTCAAGATGTCTGCAAAACTATCTACTGCAACTGGCTGAATGCGTCCAATCAATCGTGTTGTCAGGTTTTGCAATATTTTTGATGCAGCTTTAGATTTGGCAATGGTGTCAGGATCTTGTCCTGATAAGATAACTCTGATACCGGCTTTAGCGCCGTTCGCACAAATTCTACCAACTAAGTCAGAAATTTGCTCGAACTCAAATAAAATTGGTGCTTCGTCGATAAAGAATATGGAAGCTGGACTACTTAATGCGCGTCGGAGTGCGGCGGAATAAGCACTCAAGGATAGTACGGCTGCATCTTCACTATCTGATAGGTTTCTGAGAGCAAAAACTAAAAGTTGTGCATCGGTAGGAAAGCTGGATGGTGCAGAAATGGCTTGTCCGACGCGGCTAGAAAGCCAAAAGCGTAAGCGCAACTGAATTTGACTCAGAGCATCTTCTACTCTCCCAGTTAAAGAACTTAGCTGCAAATGTTCTGGCGAGCAAAAAAAGAGAAAATCTTTTAAAGTAGGGGTTTTCTGCCAAGCAAGAGTGCCAAATCCTCCTTCCATCGCCTGTCGATATCGCTCTTTGATGCCCTCATCTCTAAAGAAGGCTTCTAAAGCTAAGTTGAGCAGCGATCGCACGGTTTGCGATAAAATTTGACTTTCAGTTGACGATCCTAAAACCATTGTCATTAACGCTGATTCGAGGAAGGCGGTATAATCGTTAAAGCGATCGCGCTGTTGTTCTGCTTCTAGCGATCGTAAGTCTGGCTGCTCAAATAAGTTATTCGATTGTTTAGAAATATCAAAATAGGCTCCATTCCCCTCCATAAACTCTGTGTAGTCAGTGAAAGTAGATGTCCCATCGGGTTTAGGGAAATCTAACGCCACAACCGGAATCCCATGTGCTAAAGCCTGAGTTAAAATTCCTGACACTAACACCGATTTACCAGCACGGGTTGTTGCAAACAAAGCTAAATTTTTGTGTTGATTAAATAAATCTAAATGTATGGGTGTTCCGCCTTCTTCAGCAATCAACTCAAAGCCTTGTCTATCACCTTTTTTACTTAAAACTAGCGGCATTAATCCCGGAACTTCACTTGTTAAATATAGCTGGCGACGGTTGAAAGGTGTTGCTAATAAACCCTCCCAAACTATCGGTAGAGTTTGCAGCCAAATTTTCCAGGCATATTCAGTTTCCCTAATTACCCTGGCTGGACGTTGAAAACAGTTTTCAATATATCTTGTCGCCTCATCTAATTTTTCTAAAGTCGGACGATGCACTAAAATGGCAATACTCGTATAAATCGGGACTGCACCTTCAAATAACTGTTCTTGTGCTGCTACCGACTTCTTCAGTTTTAATTGAGCGTTGACATCAATAGTTTTACTTTTTTCTTGAGCCAGGATTGTTGTCATGTTTGACTGCTTCAGGACTCGTTGCAGAGTCGTTTTTACCAATGCTGGATTGGCAGCAGTCAATTCACAAAAAATCTCTGTATCTATTACTGTTTCTCTAGCCAACAGTTCCCATAAATAGCGCAGTTGAGCCGATTTATTGGGCCAACCGCCGGGTTTTTCCAAAAATGACAGTGTGCCGATATAACGATTGTTAACATTAACCCAGCGGCGATCGGCGCAAGGTACACTAGATTCCATCAGCAAAGTTGTGCCGTGGATATTATCTAGAAGTAACTTAGTACTAGCTAAATCTGAATTAACTTGTTCGTGTAATCCTTGTTCATCTAAAGTCATTAATTGGGGAATATCTATTGGCTGCGTATCATTAAACCTTTTCCAGATTTCTCCCCAGAGTTCATTAGCAGTCAAAGGTTTGACATCCAATCCCATTTTGTTAGATAAGATTTGTTCCCACCGCAGAAAACCCTGGTTGTAAGCATTTGTAATCAGGGTTTCGATGCGTTGATTTTCTACTTCTAAAAGATCGCCTTTAAATTTCAACCACCAGGATTCAGCTTTGACTAAAAGCTTTTCTATCCAATCATCTGCGTGTTGCGAGTTAGATTCAATGGTGTAAGTTACATAAATCCGCAAAAATTTAGGTTTACGAATCCCAGAAACCGTCAATTCTTTAATTCTGGCTCTCTCCGCCATTAACAAATATTTGATGTCTCGCGATGAGGCATTTTTGATTAATGTTGCTAACTCTTTTTGGCGCTCTTTATCTGAACTAAAAGAACCCAAGTGCAGCGTCATCCTTTCACCACTAGGAATGTCTTTTAATCCGGCTTCAATGTTATTAAAAAGTGTATCAATTTGTTCAGGTCTTAAGGTGGTATGAATTCCCTTACAATCAAAACCAAAAACAAAGCAGAACCGATCTTTTTGAGTACCTTTTGTCAACAGGTAAGCGCCAATATCACGTCCATTCATTGCAACACGCAGCATTGTTGCCAAGTGCAAGGCATCTTCAAATGGTGTTAATCTACTTTCATTTCCGGCGACGCTGACGCTTTGTTTTCCGATTTTTTGCTTCATGGTTAACTTCCAATAAGCTTTGATAACGAGCAAAGCCTCTTGTCCAAGTGGGAACCCCGATAAATTTACTTAAAAAACTCCAACTCCTACCACCAGTTAAAATCCACCAAGTTCCGATTCCCCAACCAGTCATTAGTACTGTCCACAACCATTTTTGAAATTCTTCTTGGAAAAACCCCCCGAAAATTCCATTGATAGTAAAATAGGAGGCTAAGGCGATTACCGTCCAAGGAAGAATTTGATCGGCAGGAATTGGCCCTAGTGAAGGTTGGCTTCCTAGAACCTGATTGACTGGACGAAATTCTTGTTCCTGCTCTTGAGGCATTTGAAATATCTGAATTATTTATTAGGGCCAGTGCCAATTACAAAGCCTGTGAGTACATCAGCAATGGTAACAGCAACAACCACTAATAGGGGAGTTCTGGCAATGCTTTGCCAATCTTCATCTTTACGCACTGCGTTAATCACACCAACTAGGGAAATTGCAATATAGAGTAAGTAAATCGCCCGCAACACATTAAATATCAAACTTATTGCGAAGTTGGGATCGTTACCATTGGTTATTGAACCACGGAAGCTCTCTTTGAAAAAGGTTTCAGCTTTTCCAAAAAATTGAGCTTGTGCAGGGGCTGCAAACCAGTCTAACCAATATAAACTCAGAACGATCGCTGCTGCTAAAATTTGTAATAATATTAGCGATCGCCTTGGTAAATTCACTTGCTGACCAATTTGCTGGGTGATGAGAGCAATTAAACTACCAACCAGTAAACAAAAGAGCAAGATAGGACTTTTGAGGCTGATAACG
This sequence comes from Nostoc sp. DedQUE04, assembly GCF_034530995.1. Taxonomy (NCBI): domain Bacteria; kingdom Bacillati; phylum Cyanobacteriota; class Cyanophyceae; order Nostocales; family Nostocaceae; genus Nostoc; species Nostoc sp. DedQUE04. Next base: position 39,100 of record NZ_JAVRCA010000057.1, read on the forward strand.
CTAACCAATACAGCACAAGCAATCAAAAAAGGTACAGATTCAAGCAGAATAGTCAGACAGGATTTAAATGCCCGTCTTAACTTGTGAGATTCTTTCGCCGCACTACCAGTTAAAGCTTTGAAAAAGTTTCTCTCGTGAGAACTTTGTCTAAACATTTGCTAATTTTCCTATGGTGTACTATGATTTATCCTTGTTAGTATCAAATTTTACAACTATTACAATTCAACATACTTTAACATCATTTCATTATTAATCAAATTATAAACCTGTAGTAAAGTTCTATATTCTACATCAGTATTCTGAAGTTAAGTTAACATGATATTAAGATTTATCTAAAACGAAATTTCTCCGATTTGAGAAGCTGGATTGCAAGTATCGAGATTAAACTGGTAGATTCCTCTCGACTTTGAGAATTTTTTCAATCTTCTCATACAGATAGCCTCGATCGACCAACTTCCAAGCCTTGACTTTCTCCACCTCATAGGTATCTAAGCGAAGCGCTATAAATGTTTCAGACTTGTATGTACACCATAGGCTTGCTCTTAGGGCAGACCAAGCGTAGCTTTGGTTCTTTAGGGTTCTTCGGAGCGAACATAATATGAAACAATATTGAGTCACCAAAATTAAAATATCTGTCTTGAAAAGTTTAGATCGATTGTAGAAAAATGGTAGAGGTAGACGTTCAAATCTACGTTTTACCATTTTCTACACGCCGATTAGATTTGAAACTAGATTACAAACTTAAACACAGTTCCTAGATTAGAACTACCGCCAAAAGAGGCAGTACCGTAAAAGGCACCATTTGAGAGTTGAATTAGCGTGGACTCTGGCGTTGCCCCATTAGTGCCATTAAAACTAATTAAGCCAGTGATGGTTGCTCCAGTCAGCTGATAGATAACTCCTTTGTTACTTGCCCCACCAGCAGAAGCTGTGCCATAGAAGTTACCATTGCTTGCTTTTATGAGTGCAGCCGTTGGGTTGGCCCCATTGGTGCCATTAAAACTGGCAACTAAAACGGGTGTACCGCCACCGACCGGAACCTTGAAGATAGCTCCTTTATTGCTGGCTCCACCCAGTTTAGCGGTGCCATAGAGGAATCCACTAACTTCAATTAATCCAGACTGTGGATTTGCTCCATTGGCGCCACTAAAGCTATATGAAGTCAGTATTCCTGCGGGAGTTAACTTGAATACAACTCCTTTCGCACTTGCTCCACCGGCAGAGGCGCTGCCATAGTAGTTTCCATCGGTAGCCAATTGCAATCTTGCTAGTGGAGTTGCTCCATCAGTACCGCTGAAGCTTCTGATGGTGGTAAGTGCCCCGGTAGTTGGCGAAACCTTGAATATAGTTCCTTTATTATTAGCCCCACCTGTAGAGCTTGTCCCCCACAAATTGCCATCAGCACCTGTAATCAGTCGGCCTGCTGGGTTAGCCCCATTAGTGCTTGTGAAATTTGTCAGAGTTGTCAGGGTTGTAAAAGCCGTTTTCGCCAACTTAAACACACTGCCGAGGTCACTTGTACCACCTGTAAAAGTTGCCCCATATAAATTACCATCGGCTGCTTGGAATAATCTAGCAACTGGATTAGTCCCTTTGTTAATTCCAGAGGTTCCGGTGAAGTTTATCAGTGTGGTCAGAGTAGTGTAAGCAGTAGCAGTTAACTTGAATGCAGTTCCTTTGCCAGAAGTGCCACCAGCAGAAGTAGTTCCATAAAGATTGTTATCAGTACCGTTGCCTTTAAGTACACCAGCTCTTGGTGTAGCTCCGTTGGTGCCGTTGAAATTTACAACAGTAGTCAATGTTGCAGCAAAGGCTTGTTGGAAGGGTAGTACTAATGAAGAAGCCAAAACAGTCAAAGAAGTAAAAATCAATACCTTATTTTTGCTCTGGCGTTGTTTGTACAGATTAATCTTGTTCATTGAATACCTCAAAAAAAGTTAATGAAAACGGAATTTTAGCTAGTTCTAACGGATTTTGTGATGGCTGCTACTCATGACTAATACCAATTTGAAAAATGATTGCTATACATATAGGCTTGAAAACCACAGATTTAGAAGGATTTTCCGACTTTTCTGGTGGAGTTACAGCAGTAGAGGCGCAAGGCATTGCGCCCCTACCTTAAAGGGAGAAGCAAATGGCGTTTGAAGAACAAAATCCAAGGCCCCAACATCTGGTATGTGTTGGTTTTTACTCCTTAACCTACGAGATATTGCTACGCATTAACCTATATGTTGAGCGCTTTTTTATCTAAGATTGGTATAGCTTGTTAGCTTAAACACTAGTAAAAAAATGCCTAAGATATTGGTATAGCTTTATTGAAAAAAGACTCAGAAAGCCTGTTTTTCTACACCACAAAAACCGTACTAGAAGTGAGTCAATAACGTGAATGGCAGGCACGATTAATGATTCCGTTAGGTAGCATAAACCACTAATTATTTTTTTGGATGTCGTGAAAAACACAAAAATCGGTGAGAAATCCAGAATTTTGACAGAAATAGTCACAAACTCTAGATTGAAAATAAGTTTTAATAGTGTGTAGTTTGTCAATTAATTAGTAAAGTTTATTAAATACTGATTAAAACCTCTAAAAAAATCTTAATAAGCAAAACTACATATCAAGTGAAGACTACTGATTTTTCTCTGAATAAATAAATAAAATCGTCATCAAAACTATTATTTAAACATTATGCCCCAGGATTATAAATATAATCCTGGGGTTTTATTTAGGGGGTGATTTATGTAAATAATTCATTAATCTGCCCTGAATAATTACGAAATATAGGGCATTTACAACAGTACATAGCTAAATTTTTAGCAGTCGCTCTAATTCAAGGAGAGATTGTAAATTGAGTACCATTGAAGTTTATAAGTTGATGGGTATAAATAAATATTTAGATAGTTTGCGATCGCGATCGCTTTTAGGTATTCACCGATGCTGTCAGGTGATGCGATCGCAGGGTTTGGCGTCAACTATGTTATGATTTTATTTGTTGAGAAATATTTTCGGTCATGTGACTGATTATATAGACTCCTCTTTGAATCTAAATCTCTACACCCTTTGATTCTGAAGGTGTTTGATGTCATAAGTATTCCAAAAATTGAAATTTTAGTTAGCCGCAATGTATTGTAATACCTCGCGTGACACTGATACACTTAACTGTCAAAGAAAATGTGCTAATAAGAACGGACAAGTCTAGTGTGTCATACACGCAGACAACATACGGATACTACTGGAACTTATGCCCACGGATATAATTACTCGTCCTGAGTCCCTCACAGAAGATTGCTTTTTTACTTACGCCCTTGGGACTAATTTGCACGATCCTAATTCAACAGCCAAATATTTACGCCGAATCAGAAAAGAAGATAAACCATATATCGACATAGCTGTTTCTCCCAGACCTGGCTATCGGTTTGAGGTTTGTCTTATCCCTGTTGAAGGGTTCGCTCAAGAAAGAATATTGACAAAAGACGGGTTCGCCAAAGCTTTAGCAATTATTTGTGCTGTAGCTAATAAAGCTAGGAAACGATTTCCTTCAGGAAATGGACAAGAGATAGTCCGGTGTCAATTTAGTAACTTAGCTGATGCAGTCGCTGTAGCGAATAGACTGTCTGCATTACCCTCTGATATGTATGAAACTCTCGTCAAGGTACCAAATGCTTTGTAATATATATTGCATCCGCTGAAATATTTGTTATTAAAACTGACATCTGGACATTTTAATGGTAAGTAGCTAAATAGACTTGAGACAAAACTTCAATGGGTCATATTTTGTCTGTTGAGAAAAGACTTGTCATCCAAGACTTTTAAGCTTAATGTACAATTTTGACATTTTTGTAAGCTAACCTGTAAATTGAAAGTGAGTTTTTTTTATGCCTATAAGTCCTCTGCGTGAAGAACCTCGTAACCAGCGAGCGCCTGTAATTCGTACAAGTAATGAATTTATTCTCTTGGAATGGCTGAAGTCAACTGGTCGTCTAATCGAACGCGAACATCAAGAATCTGAGTATCTAACTGAAGTAGAAGAAATTTCCGAAATGATAGACCTTGACGATATCCCTTACGATCATGACGATGATGATAGTGACATGGATTTAGAAGCCTAGTAGCGTAATTCGTAATTCGTAATTCGTAATTCGTAATGACGCTCCTGCGTCAGGGGTGTTTCATTTACGCCAAAAGCCTAAAATTCCTGACTTATCTAAAAAAGTCGGGAATTTTAGTATTAAAATGCGAGTGTGTTTAATTTTTGGACTTAAGTAAGAGATAAAATAATTGTCCATTGCTGACTGTAACACCAGCGCGATCGCCTGCGATTTTCCCAGTACCTAAAAAATAATCCACTCTACCTGCACCTTTAATTGCACCTCCGGTATCTTGATCGAGAACATAGCGGCTAATAATGCGCTCCTGCATTTTTCCGGTAGGATTAACAAAGGGAATAGAAGCGCGAATCAACGCTAAAGCTCCAGGAGGCATAAGAGATTTATCTGTAGCAATAGAACGCTCTGCTGTTAATGGTACGTTAATAGAGCCTTGGGCTGGCTCACCGTGATTTTCTTGAAAAAAAACAAAGCTGCGATCGCGCGGAATATAAATATTTAATTCTTGGGGATGCTTTTGGAAATAATCGAGAATAATTGGCATAGTTACACCTTCTTGCGGTAATTTGCCATCATCTATTAATTCTCGCCCAATACTTTTGTAGTTATAAGCAGTATTACCCGCATAGCCGATTGTGGTTTGAGTACCATCGGGAAGCTGAAGTTTCGCTGAACCTTGAATTTGAGCTAGATATGGTTCGAGGCGAGAGCGAAACCAAAACAACTCTAATCCTCGCAATTTCCCTTTTGCAGCTTGTAAACCATCCGCTCCTTCTAACTCCTCGCGTGTGGGATGAGGCTTAGTCCAAGAGTTGAAATCGGGAGGTAAGCGATAAACGGGATAGCGATATTCTGTTGTGGGGACGCGACTGGCTGCGTAAAGTGGTTCATAATAGGCGGTGAATAAAACGGAACCTTGGTTATCTTTACCGACTGACTGGTAAAGAACAAATTCTTGCTGAATGGCTTGATGTAATTCTGTCGCAGAATTGGTTTTTAATAGAAGTTCGCGGAATCTTTGCAAACTTTTGATGACGCGATCGCGCGTAATCCCAGCTACCGGATAGTTTTGATAAGCAGCCGCAGCATTAGCTGTTTGCAGATATTGGAGACTGCGAGCGATCGCACCGATCAGTGCCTTTTTCTCTGGTATTTTGCCATAAATGACTTCATCCAGACAAGAGGCATCACTTTGACAACAAGTAATTGGTAGTCTCTGGATTAATGGTAATTTTTGTTTTTGCAAAAATGCATCTTGATTTTCAGCAGTCAAGGACACTGGTATATCCCACTTTTTCACCTGACATTCTGGGGAAATGAGTTCCTGATGCGTGAAAGATTGCATCCGCACCAGGAAAATCGACAAAATCACAGGTAGACTGATAGCGATAGTTTTGTTAAACTTTCCTAACCCAATAAATGTCTTTTTCATCAAGATTCAAGATTTTTAAAATTTTCCTACCTCGCTCAAATTCTAAAATCAAAAACCAAAAATTTTTCCCAATTCCCAATGCCCAATGCCCAATGCCCTATTCCCTATTCCCTATTCATTCATATTACGGTAAGTCGCAACAGCAGAGGGCGATATCCGATTCAAATATCGGAAGATCCAATACTTAAATATAGTATCTAAAATCACCGGAAATGTAGCGATAAATAAGAAGATAAAATCTCTATTTGCCGGTAATCCCCAATGGCGCGATACTCCTTCTAGCAGTACTTCCCAGCCATGAGGAGAGTGGAATCCGACAAAGATATCAGTAAACAAAATAATGATAAATGCCTTGGCACTATCGCTAAGTCCATAGACAATATTATCAAAGAAATCTTTTAGCACAGCAATAGAAGACTTACTGACTAGCAAAAGCCAGATAACAGCAACCACCGAGAACATATCTGCAAAAACATTTTTGATCGCACCAGAGCTTTCGTGACGAAATTCTTCAGCAAGCTCTTTCGCCTTCTTTTTCATTTCAGTCTCCATCTGCTCAGGTAACAGTGGAGGAGCTTTGACAATGAGATTTTCAAACTTGAGCTTTTCTTCAAATCTTTCTAATTCTAAAAGGGCTTCCTCTTCCATTTCCGAATTGAGAAATATCTGTATTTCCTCACTGCTTCTAAATCTCTCAATAATTGGCCCAACTACAAAAGCTTTTGCTATTTGATGTGTTAAAAGTGGTACAATAATTAATAGTAAAATAAACCTAATAGATATTATTGTTCTTTTTTGAGTTTGACGAAAACTCTGAATTACTTCTTGTTCCGAATTAGGGTCTAATTCAACTTGCAGACGACTGATAGTACTTAAAATAGAGCGAGGTAAAACACCTGTTGTATCGGTTTTGCTCTTGGCTTTTGGTTTATTGTTTAAGTCTCGATTTGGTATTTTGGGTGGTAATGTTGGAGTGTTGACGAGCAGCGATTTGTCGTCAGATGTTACAGAATTAACTGGTAGATTTGGAGGTTGTACTACTAAAGCGTTAGAAGTTGTTTTATCGGAACTTGTTGTGTATTTAGAAAGAACTCGATCGATAAAATTGAGCTTTTCCAAAACTAAAGAAGGACTTAGATACTCTATACCTGCTTTATCGGCAGCTTTCTGATTCTCTTCATTTAGAAACCAACGGCTTCCTCTAAACTCCGTCAGCCGCATCCTGGCAATTTTTAATAGCTTGTTGAGGTCTGACTCAAAGTAATCCATCACACTGTTACTGTACATGGTCGAGTCAATGTCTATTTTATTACCATTGAAATGCTTATCTTCTATCTCCTGAATTTTTAATGCTGCATTGTAAGCTTCATCTAAAGAACGTTCAGGAGTCTGTAAGTACCATCGAAAAGCAGCAAGCAAGAAAGAATAGATTTTTTGACTAAAAACAGAATTTTTCATTGCAGACAATCATTCAGCATTGTTTGATGACTATTAACCTTAAGTTAACGCACGAGGTATACTAACAAATCTACAAGGAGAAAGTTTGTGGTTTCTCATTCGGTTTGGATTGTTGGCACTAGCCGTAGTGGTAAGACGGCTCGCTTAGTAGAGCAATTTTGTAATTGGGTAACATCAGAAAAACAATATACTGAATCATTTTATACAAAAAAAACAGGGCGTAAAAAAACAGGCGATGTACCTGAATTTTTATATCTTAAACAAACAGAGCCAGGAGTTTTAGTTTTAGCTGCCAATGATGATAATCGTCGAGAGTTAGGAGATATAATTGTCACATCTACATTAGGTAAATATCCGGTTCGTGCCAAGACGCCACTAGGTTTTTTTCAGGATGAAGTTATTTTATTTTGGCCGTTGCTGATTAACTCGTTGAACCTGAAAGCACAGTTTCCGGTAAGATTGCGACCGGAAACTGAACAAGAGTTAGCAACCAAACTTTGGCGTCCACAATTAGACGAAGAAATTTTACGTCTTGCGGGAGTGAATGAATCTCGCTTGGTGCGTCGCATCTTAGACTTATTACAATTAGCAGCTTACAGTGGTATCCCTTGCGAAAATATTGCCCAGATTTTGTCCAAGGGTTTTGGGGAAAATGCCACAACTTTAGAGCCGGAATTTTTGGCATCTTTGCTGTTAGATTGGCGTAACTGGTGTTTAGAGAGGGGATTACTGACTTATGGAATTATTACCGAACTGTATAGTCAGCACTTATTAAGCGATCGCAATTACCAGCAGCATCTAACGAAACGCTATCAAGCAGTACTGGCGGATGATGTTGATGATTATCCTAGCGTAGCGCGTCTTTTGTTTGAGTTGCTATTAGATCGAGGCGCAGTTGGCGCGTTTAGCTACAATCCTGACGGTGCGGTGCGATTGGGATTGGGAGCAGATCCCAACTATTTAGAAGGGTTAGCAGAGCGTTGTCGGGTAGAAATATTGAACGGGCCGCCTCCAGAGTCTCTGAGCGAGCAACTGACTAAACAGATGGTGGAATTAGTCACTTCCCCGATGGTACTGTTGAGTTTACCAAAAACAGTGCATTCAATTCAAACCACCTCCCGCGCCCAATTATTGCGGCAAACAGCAGAGGTAATTGCTAATGCCATCCAATCACAGCAAGTGCAACCAGAAGAAGTAGCAATTATTGCACCAGGTTTAGATGCGATCGCTCGTTATACTCTAGTAGAAATCCTCGTCAAGCAAAATATCCCAGTAGAATCGCTCAATGACCAACGTCCCCTAATTAGTTCGCCCGTGATTCGTGCCTTACTCACCATGCTGGCACTAGTTTATCCCGGCTTAGGGCGCCTGGTAGATCGGGATGCGGTGGCAGAAATGCTGGTTGTATTGAGCAGGAAACAACAACCACCAGAAAATTCTACAGACGCGATGAATCGGGTATCTACAACAGACGCGATGAATCGCGTCTCTACAAATATTGATCCGGTACGCGCCGGTTTGATTGCAGATTACTGCTTTGTACCCCATCCCGATCGCCCCAACTTGCTACCAGTGTCAGCCTTCGAGCGCTGGGATCGAATCGGCTATGCAGCTACTACAGCCTATAGTGAAATATTACAGTGGTTAGAACAGCAGCGATCGCAACAAGAATTGCGGTTAATTCCCAGTCCCATTTCTCTGTTAGACAGAGCAATTCAGCGCTTTTTGTGGAATGGGAGCAATCTCCCCTACGAACAACTAGCAGCATTGCGGGAATTATTAGAAACTGCCCAACACTACTGGGAAATTGACACCAGATTACGACAAATTGCCCCAGTTGAGACAACGCCTCACACAACTATTATTGAATTCATTCAACTACTGCGACGCGGTACAATCACTGCCAATGCTTACCCGGTGCGCCCCATTGGTGGAGCAAGAAAGGCTGTCACCTTAGCAACTATATTTCAATATCGATCTAGTAGGCGATCTCACCAGTGGCATTTTTGGCTGGATGCTGGTTCGCCACTATGGGCCAAAGGTGGTGCAGCAACTTTGTTTGGTGCGCCGTTTTTCCTACGAGACAGGTTGGGCGAACCTTGGACAGCAGAAGATGAAAAATTGGCAGAAGAACAACGACTGCAAAGGATTTTGACAGATTTGCTCTCTCGTGTATCCGAGAGAGTTTATTTGTGTCATAGCGATTTAGCAGTGAATGGACAAGAGCAAATAGGGCCATTGTTACCCTTAGTGAATGCCTGTGTAACGGTTATTTCTGAATCTACTGTTAATTGAACGTGAGTTCGATGAACCTTCACCCCAGCCCTCTCCCACTGGGAAAGGGAGGAGCAACGAGAAATTAGGGTTTTGGCTCCCCTCTGGGTGTCCAAGAGGGGTTGGGGGAGAGGTCAAAAAAAGGCTTGTCGAACTCACGTTAATTGAATGGCTCAAGCTCAGATCCCCGACTTCTTGAAGAAGTCGGGGATCTAGTTATTCACGAATGATTAAGTCAGGCTATAGCCTTTGGATTGTTATACAGTCTGATTGACGGATATTTATAAATCAATACACTTTCAGTTATCGCCATAAACCTTAAAATTCAGGTTTCTAGACCTTTACTATAGTCAAAATAGCCTGTATTAATAATTCTTGCTCAATTGGTTTAGAAATATGTTGTTGAAATCCGGCAGCTAGTGCTTGTTGTCGATCGATTTCTCCGGCATAAGCAGTCACGGCGATCGCAGGAATTTCTCCGCCTTGTTCGGGTGACTGCTTTCTAATTTGACGAATAAGGGTGTAGCCATCCATATCGGGCATACCAATATCACTAATTAACAAATCAAATTTTGTTTGCATCAAATTGTTCAGAGCATCATGTGCTGAGTCCGCTTCAGTCACTTGTACTCCGTACTGTTCTAGCACGAAGGCAATGAACTCCCGTGAATCTTTGTTATCGTCTACCAGCAGTGCTTGCAATCCATTGAGATTAAAATCTGAGCGATCGCGATCGGCGGTATTAACTTGATTCAATTTTGAAGCAGCGATCAGTGGAAGTTTGACTGTAAACACTGCTCCTTGCCCTTCTCCAGGACTGGCTGCGTGAATGGTTCCGCCGTGCAATTCAACCAAATGACGCACGATCGCTAACCCTAACCCCAATCCGCCAAATTTTCGCGTCGTTGTCCCATCAGCTTGGCGAAAGTAGTCAAAAACGTAGGGTAGAAAGTCACCAGAGATCCCCCTACCATTATCGCTGACAGTGATTTGAGTGTATTTCGCAGCACGACTATCTACTTCATCCTCGATCGTTTCTAACCGCACCTCTACTCGACCACCCTGTGAGGTAAATTTTATCGCGTTAGAAAGTAGATTCCAAACAACTTGTTGCAAGCGACCAGAATCACCCAACACTTGCCCAACATTCGGTTCAAATATTGTTTGAATCTGAATAGATTTAGCTTCAGCAGCAAGTCGCACGGTTTCAAGGGCAGCTTTGATGGTAAAAGTAAGACCGACTGGAACTATGTTTAAACTCAACTTACCTTGAAGAATACGAGATACATCAAGCAAATCTTCGATTAGTTGTGCTTGCAGTTTCGCGTTGCGCTCGATCGTTTCCAGGGCGTACTGAGTTTTGGCTGCATCCTGGTGATTTTTTTGCAAAATTTTTGCCCAACCCAGAATTGGATTCAAGGGCGATCGCAATTCATGAGACAGCACTGCCAAAAACTCATCTTTGATGCGGTTGGCTTGTTGCGCTTGTTCGGTCTGTTGCTGCAAAGAAATCATTAGTTGATTGAGGCGATCGTTTTGCTCTTGCAGCAATGCTTCTGCTCGTTTACGTTCGGTGATATCAGACAGAATGAAAACGGCGCCTGTAAGATCCCCATCCCGATCGAGTACCGGATCGATGGTTTTGGCAAACCAGCGTTCTTGGGACTGGAATTCGAGAATTTGCCGTTGGTGAGTTTGTTTCGCACGGCGAAAACAAGTGCCATCGCCGATTCCCAATTTTGCGCCCATCAGCTCGTGGTGGGCATAACCTAAGATTTCGTGGGAGGGCTTGTTAAAAAGCTGCATCATCGCTCGATTACAGCGCATAATTCTACCTTCTTGGTCTACCAGAGATACGCCGTCCTTCATGGAGTCAAAGGTGGTTTGCCACTCCCGCGCTGAGGACAAAGCAGCTTCCTCCGCCCGACGAATTCGCAGCAACGATCGCAAAGTGGCAAGCAGTTCAATCGGTTCAACGGGTTGCACCAGATAAGCATCAGCACCACTATCTAAGCCTTCTGCTTTATCCTGGCTTTGGACAAAACTTGCAGAAAGGTGTAGCACAGGAATAAAAGCCGTTTCTGGATTTGCCTTAATTTGGCGACAGACTTCAAAGCCGCTGATATCTGGTAATTGGACATCTAAAATTATTAAGTCAGGCTGAAAGTTAACAATAGCTTCTAAGCCTGTCGTTCCAGTTGCCGCTTCCACCACACTAAAGCCTGCATTTTGCAAGATACGGGTAACAACGTAACGATTGGCTTCGTTATCGTCAACATGCAGGATCGTAACTCGTGGCTCAGACATGACTTTTCCCTGAAACCTCTAAAACAAGTCCGGCTTTGACGAGCGCATCTTGAAGTTGAGCGATCGTCGTGGTTTGAGAGCCTATTTCTTTGGAAACAATGGCTATGCTTTGCGCCGCTAATCGGCTTTGCGCTTCAGCATCCAGTTGGGCAGATGAGTGAATAATCACAGGAATCGCCTGAGTGACGGAATTGTTCTTAAGTTGCTTGAGTACATCAAACCCGCCGAGTTCTGGCATCTCCAAGTCCAGCACGATCGCGTTTGGCTGCTCTCGTTGTGCCAAATTTAATCCTTCTTTTCCATTTGCGGCTTCTAAAATCCTCAATGGTGTATTTATCAACAACTGTTTCACAAGATACCGATAGGCGGGGTCATCGTCAATTAACAAGATTTTTTGAGGCTTGTTCTCAGTAATTAGCGTATTAAGTTTGTTCAATAGCGGCAATCTGTCTACTGGCTTAATTAGAAAACCGTTTGCTCCTAACGCCAATGCTTGCTTCTCGTTATCAATGATGGTAATCACGAGTACAGGGATAGTGCGGGTTGTTTCATCCCCTTTGATTTCTCGCAAGAACGTCCAGCCGTTTTGCCCCTCCAGCAAAATATCTAGCATAATTGCCGCCGGTCGAAATTGTTGTAAGGCAAGCCTTGCTTGAGCTAAGGTGCGGGTAGCAATTAATTGATAGATTGATTGCTGAAGATGCTTTTCGTAAATAAATAGAGTTTCTGGATGATCTTCAACCACCAGAATCGGCAGGCGAGTTGGCTCAACTGATGTGATTGGTTGCAGTACGGTGGTCAATTCGCTGGTATGTGGGTAGACGATGGGAATCAAGGCTGTAAAGGTAGAGCCTTCACCTGGCTGACTTTTCATCGAAATTCTACCGCCAATTAGCTCCGCTAGCTTGCGCGATAACGGCAATCCTAAACCGGTTCCCTTCACTTGCTTTTGCAGAGGGGACTCAATTTGCATAAAATCCTCAAAAATCCGCTCTCGATCGGCGGGAGCAATGCCGATACCCGTATCAGATACAGAGAAGGTGACGGTATGACCCGTTTGCACAGCGTTGACGCGCACCTCTCCCCGCTCGGTAAATTTGAGCGCATTCGAGACAAAGTTTCTCAGAATTTGAGCGACTTTCCCCTCATCGGTATAGAGTGGCGAAATACCTTCAGGTTCCTCGACAATCAGCGTCACGGAGGAGCCTTGAACCAATAATGGGCGCAGCATCCCCCGTAGCGTGCCAAACAAGTCACTCACTTCAAAAGAACTGGGATGCACTTCAATTTTTCCAGCTTCCACCTTTGCCAAATCTAGCAAGTCGTTGACCAGTTCTGATAATCCGCTTGCTGCCTTTTGGATGAATGTCACCTGCTTTTCTTGCTCAATGGTCAAATCGCCATCTATCCGGGCTAGCAGCATTCGAGAGAGGGAGAGAATCGAGTTGAGCGGCGTACGAAACTCGTGGCTCATGTTCGAGAGAAAGCGGGTTTTTAACTCGTTTACCTGTTGCAGGGAGCTGGCTTTTTCATCCAGTTCTGCATAGAGGGCAACCACACCGCGATTGGTTTCTTCCAATTCCTGATTCAGTTGGCTTAATTCTTCCTCACGCTTGCGTAGCTCTGCCATTGCCTGGAGTAATTCCTGGTTTTGCTGCTGGATTTCTTGATAGGGATTTTCGGGCGATCGCCCAATTACGGTTTCTCGAATCTGCTGCAATTGGGAATCGCTGAAAGTAGGTGTGCGCTTCGACAACCTTTTGCCGATTGTCACGGTTGTTCCCTGTCCCGGCAGCGATTCAATCTCAAAAAAATCCATCAATCTACGAGTACCCACGATGCCTAGCCCCGCTCCCGTATCAGAGGTGTGGCGTCCGGCCAAAACGTCTGCTAAATCAGGAATGCCTCCACCCCGATCTTGAATCCGAATCAGAAACGCTTGCGGCTCTCCCACCACAGAAAATTCAACCGTTCCGTCTTGGGCATATTGAAAGGCGTTGCGGGCAATTTCGGAAACTGCCGTCGCCAATCGCGCCCGATCTTGAGCATCAAAGCCCAACTGCTCGGCAATCTCACGAGTTCGTTGGCGAGCTTGCACAACATCCTGTTCGTACTGGATGGCGATCGTGAAAACCTTTGTCATCTGCCCATTCCTTTCGCGACTAACACCGTCACATCGTCCCGCTCTCGGTTAAAGTCTCGGTATAGCACACCTGCAATCAAGCTGGGATGTTTTTGCATTAAGCCTGGATAGCGATCGATTTGCCACTTAGCGCCTAATCCGTCAGAATGCATAATTAAAAGTCCGTTGGCATACCAGGGATAAGTAAACTCTTGAATTTTGTGGATTTCATGTCCGACCGTGCCGTTATGAGATAGCAAATTGCGGTGCTCAGTAAAGGAGAAAATGCTAGCAGCGATGTTGCCAATGCCAGCAAAGCGGACAGACTGTTGTTCAAAGTCGATTTCGGCAATGGCCAGTGCTGCTCCTCGCGTACTTCGCAAGGCGGCGTGGGCAGCTTCGACGATCGCCCCAGGAGAACAATGAAGATGTTCTTGAAACATTCTCACGGCTGCTTCTGCTGCTGAGGCAGCCGCAGGCCCATGCCCTAAACCATCGGCTACTAGCAACAGACTACGGCAACAATCGACTTCACAGACCCAGGTATCTCCAGAAACCTCTTCTCCTCGTTTGGGCAAACAGATCGCTCCAATTTCTAAAACCTTCTCAGGCAGATGAGGTGCTGGGCCTAGCCACAGGTGAGCGAGGAGCGCTGTTCCTTGGTTGGGAATGGAGTAAATTTCAAATAAACCAGAAAGGCGACGAATTGCACCCATACCATTGCCCAAGGTTCCGGCTGTGGAAAAGCCATCTTGCAAACACTCATCCACATCGACCATTCCCTCTCCTTTATCTAGCGATAAAATTTCAATGCCAATTTTGGAATCTTGCCTGAGCGATCGCATTAGCACAACTCCGCCGTGGGCGTGTTGCACCAGATTGTTCGCAATTTCTGTCACCACAATCCCAACCTTGCCCCGTTCTGTTTCCTGAAAACCCAGCCGAGTTGCTAAAGCCATCGCCGCCCGTCTGGCTTCCCCGGTCTGGCTAGATTCAGTAATTGTGACGGCGACAGATTCTCTCATTTTATTTCCATCGTACAATTATTATCCGTGTCCCTTCTCCCACCACAGACTGAATATCAAACTCGTCGGCAAGTCGTTTAGCACCACCTAGCCCCATACCTAAGCCGTTGCCCGTTGTGAACCCATCCTTTAGTGCCAGTTCGATATCGGAAATTCCCGGCCCCCGATCTTCAAAGGTTAGCCGAAGTCCTCGTCGTCGCCCTTCCTGAAGCGTTTCTAGCTTGACTGTGCCGCCTCCCCCGTAGTCTAGGGTATTGCGGGCTAACTCACTGGCGGCAGTAACAATTTTAGTTTGGTCTACTAAGCCAAAGCCAATCTCTACGGCAAGGTTGCGCACAGCCTGTCGAACTAAAATTACATCTGTAGAAGATTGAATGTTAATCGTTTCAGTCTTCTGCATGATCATCTGCACGCCATTTAGTGGCAGTGATTTGATTTGTGGTTTCATTGAGTGACGATCGCAACAATGCCATACCCTTTTCGACGTTTAGGGCAGTGCGAATCCCCATCAGCGACAGCCCCAATTCCACTAAGGTGATTGCCACAGCAGGCTGCATCCCAACGACAACTGTCTCAGCATCTAGCACCCGTGACATTCTGGCAATGTTGGCTAAAACCCTACCAATGAAGGAATCAACAATCTCTAATCCCGAAATATCGATCAGTACACCGCGAGCGTGAGTTTGGGCGATCCGGTTGGTCAAGTCTTCTTGTAGCGTTGTGGCGAGGCGATCGTGCATATCTACCTGAATTGTCACAAGCAGGAAATTGCCCATTTTGAGTATAGGAATGCGTTCCATTGCTTCCTACCTATTTAGATTGAGGGCGGGTAATGGTCGTTCCTAAACGTTTTAGCGCCGTGAGAAAGGCATCGGCTAACGTTGCTTTCGTGACTATATTGGTCAAATCAATGCCGAGATAGACGATTGTTTGGGCAATTTGAGGACGAATGCCACTGATCATACAATCAGCTCCCATGAGACGGGCAGCAGTAACGGTTTTGAGCAAATGTTGAGCGGTCAGGGTATCGACAGTAGGAACCCCGGTAATGTCAATGATGGCAACTTCGGAACTAGTTTCGACAATCTTCTGCAATAACGATTCCATCATCAGTTGAGTCCGGGCACTATCCAGGGTACCGATTATCGGCAATGCCAAAATTCCCTCCCAGAGTTTAACGACGGGGGTAGACAGCTCCATCAACTCTTCTTGCTGCCGTAAAATCACTTCTTCTCGCGTCTTTTGATAGACTTCAATTGTCAGCAATCCTAGCCGATCCAATAAGTTTGTGGCTAACCAGATATTTTCACCCAATTCAATCGGGTCTTTGAATTGCTGACGCATTCGTTTGAAGAGGGGTTTCTTGAACGAAAAGACGAATGTAGCCGTTTCTGAGGGTGTGAAACCATTTTGCGATCGCGATCGAGAAATGCTGTTGAGCATCTCCCGCATCTCCTGCCACTCCCCTGCCTGAATATTGGTATTGCCCCGCCCAACGGCAATCCGAAACAAACTCAGGAATTCCCGGCACTCCTCTTTTAGATGGGCTTCTTTAATCAAGCCTCTGCGAATATTGACAATAGCTAGTTCCTGAGTCCACTCCGACAGCAAGTCTGCCTCGAAGGTTTCTAATATTTCTGATATCTTACTTTCGCTCATCGTTTCTTTGAGGGCAACCGGTTTCATTAGTTCAAAATCAGTGTATGACGATTCAGCCCAAGGTGAAAGCGACGATTACAAAAAGCCTAAAAGCTTGCTAGATATGAAGTGCGATAAATTGGGCAGACATAGAGCGATACCTGGGTTGGGCTACGTCTACCTAAGATTGATTGAGAATCGGCAAAAAAGTTACATAAAATGCCTCCATATAAAAAGTCTAAGTAAGTCGGTGCAAAAAAACCAACTTGTGTAAAGAAAAGTAAATAAGCCTCAAACTCTTTCTCCCCCTGCCCTTTGCCTTATCCCAACAATAATTATTTACACTAATCTACTTATTCTGACTCCTGCTGTATTTAATGCAAATTTCGGGACTGTGGTTGAATGGGAAGCGGAGAACGAGAAGGTACTTTATCCCGCCATAAAAGCAAAGGAATACAGAAAAATCCCAAAATAATTACAACTCCAGCCATGATCCAAACCATTAACCTATTTGGTCTATAGTTCCCTGTTTCAATTTGCCAGAAAACTTGGTTGTATCGCCATGCAGCTAAGGCAATAGTCAAAATTCCAAAAATTACCAAAGCAATACCCAAATTTTCCGAGCTAGATAATGGACTTACCGGAGGTTCTTGTTGAGTAATAGTAATATTCAACTGACGCAGAAATATACCAAATCGCGCGATCGCAAAACCAAAGCCAATCAATCCAATAGAAGTGCGTAGCCAAGCCAGAAATGTCCGTTCGTTGGCTTGATGCTCCCTTTGACGGTCAATTTTCGGTATTTTATCCATGAGTAGCTTTTAACACTAAATATCTCTTGAAAAGTATTAGTAATATTGATGAAGTTTCGTGAACCTATCCCACTAATAATATTTTGTTAATCCAGATGTGGATTGTAGCAAGG